>JAJPZD010000081.1 GCA_021204605.1 Prevotella sp. | reverse complement strand
TATAAGGAGTTTGCAAGAAAGCATCCTAATGGCTATTATGTTTCTGATATTAACGATAGGATTTTGGATTATAACCTATGGATTCAAGCAAAAAATACGAATACAATTGATGCTTATACCAATTATTTGAAAAAGTCAACAATTCTCGCATATAAGGAAGAAGCAAATAATAGCATTGATAGTATCAAAGCCGAACAAGAATGGCAAAAATGTAAGGATTCTAATGATGTGGTATTATTGAACAATTTTATAAAGAGATATCCTAATTCATCCTACGTTAATCAAGCAAAGTATCTCATAAATATTATAAGGGGAGAAAGTAATTATAAACAAGGCAATGAATCTTTTGCTTACTCTTATCTCAAAGAAGCGAATGATTATCAGAGCTTATCTGGTCAACCCGCTAAAGATTTCAATGAGTTAAAGGAAAAACGTACTTATAATGATATTATAATTAGCAATGATAAAATAAAAATAAAAAATTATTTGAACTCATTACCGCCATCAAGTCCTTACTATAATGCTGTTTTAAATCATTATGCTATATTGTTGGCAAGAGATTTGTCTGGCTATTCACCAGAATATAAATACAATGAGGCTTTATCATACGCAAATGACGAACAAACAAAACGTACTGTAAAAGCATATATAAATAGGGCCAAGAAGGATAGAAGCAATATAAAGCATCATCAGAAGATGTATGCACATCAACTTTGGTGGAAAAACCGTTTTAAGTTTGGTTGGAATGTTGTTCATATTGATATTCTTTCTGAAACAATGTCTATTGGAACTGGCGTGAAATGTAGGTTGGGACGTTGGAATGATTTGGTAAATTTCTTATTAGGAGCAGAGTTTACTTATATAGTGTACTATTCTGATAATGGCTATTATGATGAAACTACAGGTAAAATAGGTAGTCAGATAGAAATTCCTGCAACATTAAGATTCAATATTTGTAATATAACTGAGTCCTCTAAATTTTATGTCGGTTGTACAATTGCAACTGCTTTTAAAATTTCAGAAAGTGATAACGTATGTATGAATAATATGTCTATTGCTATACAGCCAGAAGTTGGCATTGCAGGTAATCATTGCGATTTTGGTATGTACTATCGTAAATACCCCAAGAATTACAACATAGTTAACACTATGAGTGATGTCGAAGATCAACGAATTGGATGTTTTTTTACATGGTTCTTTTAATTTAATCATAATGAGATATCTAATTTTAATACAAATAATCGGGTTCATTAAAAATAGATAATGATATATCTATCCTGACTGATAAATATCAGAATGAAGATTTTTAATCATAATATGTAAAGTATCCATTAAAGTAAATTATAAAAATAAAACATACTTGAACAATGAAAAGAATAATATTTTTAGCTTTGATATTTGCAACAAGTATCATTACGTTTGGAAAAGACACCGTAAAGAGACCAGACACTTATAATTATAATCGGGGTATTGAAGAATTGAGAAATGGTAACTATAAGGATGCTCTTGACTATTTAAACAAGGAAATAGAAAGTGATCCGAATAATGGTTACGCATATTCTTGGATGGCGATGATTTATCAAAGTTTCAATGAAAATGGAATGGCATTGACAACTGCTGATCTTGCATTAAAGAACATACCTAAAAAGGATGGCGAGTTTATTGCCGCAACATACTGTATACGCGCTGCAGTTTACCTTGCACTAAAAGATACGGTAAAAGCTGTGAATGATTTTACTTCGGCAATAAAGGCAAATCCTACATACGAAAACGCATACGAGAAACGCGCCCAAGTATATTTCGAGCAGGAAAAATATGACCTTGCTGATGCCGATTACCGCCAAATGATTAAATTAAATCAAGGTGGTGCTATGGGATATATGGGAATTGGAAGAAACCGAAATGAGCAAAAGCGTTGGGATGAAGCTATTGAGCAATTCAATCATGTTGCGAATATGTACAATGATTATTCATTAGTATATTCATATAGAGCTCAATCATATCTCGGTGAAGAAAAATGGACGGAAGCAACAGATGATATACTTCAAGCGTTATTAATAGATGACAATGATAGGGCTTTTGCACAAATTCAAGATCTTGATGAACCTGCATTTAGTATGATGGAGGCGAAAATGAAAATCCAGAGCGCAAAAAATCCTAACGAGTCTCGTTGGCCTTATTATATTGCTATTATGTATGAATGTAAAGAACAATACGAGAAGGCTATCTCCTACTACGAAGAAGCTCAGCGTAAAGATGCAAAAGACTATACCCTAAACCGCATTGCAAATTGTTATTATGAAGAAGGGAATTATGACCGTGCATTGAAATATGTCAATCAAGCTATGGCACTTGATTCAACAGAGAACAATTATATTGCATTCAAAGCAGAAATCTTATATGGAATGGGCAAAGTTAAAGATGCTATTGCTGAGTATGATAAATATTTGGCATTGAATCCTGAAGATGGTTTTAGATATTATAGACGTGGTTGGTTTAAAGATATTTGTGGTGATGACGATGGAGCTATAGAAGATTTGACTATTTCTATAACTCTATACCCAACGTATTCTTACACTTATGCTGCTCGCGGTGATGTATATACAAGGCTGGGTAAAACAGAACTTGCAAAAGCTGATTATGAAAAAGTGATAGAACTTGAAGATACGCCAGAAAAATATGAGTGCTTGCATTATGCTTATCACGCTCTTGGTGAAGATGAAAAGGCAATAGCTGCAATAGATACAATTCTTGCGCGAGACAAAAATAATAAAGGCAATTATTACGATGCCGCTTGTCTTTATTCCCGTATGAAAAACAAAGAAAAAGCATTGGAATATTTAGGAATGTGTTTGGAGAAAGGTTATTGGAGATTCGAACATATCAAACTTGACAGTGATATGGATTTTATTCGTGAAACAGATGAGTTCAAAGCACTGATTGAAAAATACGAGTCGCGTCTTAAAGAAAAAAATGCCGTTGTTATTGGAAATGATACGATTAGCAAACAAGTTACGACAGAAGTCCCGTTTACTAAGGAAAATGGCGTTTGCCACGTAAAATGCAAAATTAATGACCTTCCATTATATTTCGTTTTTGATACTGGTGCTTCTGAAATTTCATTGTCAATGGTGGAGGCAACATTTATGATGAAAAATGGCTATCTTGACAAGAAAGATGTTATTGGCAGTCAATATTTTGAGGATGCCAATGGTAATGTGTCAGAGGGTACTATTATCAACATTCGTCAAGTTGACTTTGGTGGCTTGAAATTGGAAAATGTAAGGGCTTCAGTAGTACGTAACCAAAAAGCTCCTTTACTCCTTGGACAATCAGTATTGGGAAGATTAGGAAAAATAGAAATAGACAACGACAAACTTGTATTAAAAATAACACACAACATTAACGAATAAGAGAACATGACAAATATTGGCATAGCTTGTTTTAATTATTTTGGCGGAAAAAATCTTTTGTTTGCTTCCGACACAAATGCGTCATGGTTAAAAGAGACATACGATATTAGAGACCTGTTTGGCGAACTTGTAACTTTTAAGCCTAATGATTTTGTCATACTGTTGTCTCCTTGTTCAACTGGTATGCAAATTATAATTTCCAAAATGATTATGAGTCATTACGGGGATAACTTGTCTGTATATCTTCATTTACCATTTGGAATTGATATAGATGGGGAGACATTGAATAGCATAGTTGAATATATAATATCGGCTATAAAGTTGAATAGCAAAGACGGGATAATTAATTGTCTGAATGCAATTGCCGAAAAACAGTTTTCTATCTTGGATGAACAAGAAGATATTGAATATAAAACATCAGAAAAACTTGCTTACAGACATTTGAAAAATGATGACCTACCCAAAATATTTGGAAATGTTTTCCAATCATACTATTATGATTATAAATACATCTTTTTGGCATTGGATATCCAGACTGTTGCAAATGTAGAAAATAAGCAAGACTTGACTTTTAAACCAATAATACCAATTCACAAAGAAGATGTTTTTGATAATAATCAGGAAAGTGAAACTGAACCATATTCACAAAATTTCCCTTATGATCATGATATTAGCTCAAATGAGGACTTTGAAGAACCACAATACACAAGTGAATGGTTAAAAAAGAATGTGAAAATCAGAGGCTGGTTATCATTTTTCATATTTCTAATGGTTTTGGGTGGCATAATAAGTGCGATATATCCAATTGCCACATTTAATCCTTTAGATTATGCCAATAACTTTTGGCTGGAAGCTACCGATATATTTACAGGATTATCTTTTCTTGGAATTGCCATATATTCAGCTTATTTATTCTTAAATTGTAAACCGAATGCTGTTTTTTATTCAAGGGCATACGTTGTAATCGTTCTATTGTCAAATTTTCTATCTCTTATAACAGGGGCGGTCGATGAATTAGGTTATCAAAGTGGAGTAAAAGTAGCTGGAAGAGTTATTGGTGGTCTTATTTGGCTTCTTTACTTAAATTACTCAAAACAAGTTAAAACCGTCATACCTGTATCATTCAGGAAAGTATCTAAATTGGATATTGGAATAATAGCGGGAGTAATAATAATGCCTTTTTTACTTTTTTCCATAGGTGTAATTCAATTAAATTATACATCAGATTCCAATAGTGTAGGATATTTACAAACCGAAATAAGAAATACTGAACTTGCCGATGATGAGCGTACAGACGGACGTGTGGTTTTCACAATTCCAGAAGGATTTACTTGTGAAAGAAAAGATGTTGAAGCGGATGGTGATGTATTGGCTTTATTTATTATCAATAATGATAAAATAGGAAGTTGTACAATGTGCTCAAATTATGATATGGATACTTCAGACGCCCATTTTGATGTTTACTGGAGCAGTTCAAAAGAAAAGAACGCTTATAAATACACAGAGTACGATGTTGACCGTGGAAC
>JAJPZD010000203.1 GCA_021204605.1 Prevotella sp. | reverse complement strand
GAATGGTGTTGTTCTTGTCAATCACTTTCAGCACAAGGTTCAGGTCGGTGTTCTCGTCAGCCATGCTCAACGAGCGCATGGCCTCCGCCCATACTTCCATCCTGTTGTGCTCCTCCTCCTCAAGTTCCTTGACGAGCAAATTTGACACAAGGAGCGATGCCACGGCGATTATCACCGCCGAAACAACAAGGATTATCTTCACCTGCCTTATCCTGTCAGTCCACTGCATAATTAAGTAACGTTACGTTATTTGAAATATTGCAATGTTAAGATTTAAGGGTTCAATGTAGGGTCCCAATTTATTGAGGACATCGTTTCGGAGAAACGAATTTTCAGATTAAGCGATTTTCATCGTCTTATTTGGATAAAATCGTCAAAATAAGCATAAAGCGATATGCTTATTTGAAAATGGGTATTTAACTTACTGATATTCAATAAGATAGAAGGTCAAAATAGTGGAGACCATAAAATTTTAAGACAAATTTCGGTTAAAAAGCCCAATTTTAGGGGTTAAAAATGGCAAAAACGCCCCGAATTATGGGTTTACCCATTCCTCTGGATAGAAATTCTTCCATTCAGATAGATTTGTGGTATCTTTAATCTTAGTTTGTCTATATTTCCAGTTGGAGTTCTGCTCGATTATAATACCACCAAGAAGGTGCTTGTCGGCATTCTGGTCTGAATTGATATAGTCAATCAGGGCGTTATGCTTTTCAACGGCATCCCTGTCGCTCTCCTTGCTCTTTGTGTCAAAGAGAAACACTTGACCGTTTTTCATCCGCACCACGAAATCAATGTAGAACAGCGACTTGACACCTCTGAAATTTTTGTAACTGATAGCATAGTTTTGCTTTCCCGAATCACCATTCTTATACCACCAGTCAATATATTCCTTGTGGGCTTCCAAGAATGCAGTGAACCGCACCTCCGGATTTGAGGCATTTGTCTGCTCCACAAAAGGTACAAGGGCATGGTTTTCAACATCCTCCCTAACCTTATGCGAACTCTCGCTATACAGTCGGTCAGCCGGAATTTCCCAGTCATACTGCATGAAAGATTTCTCAATCTTCTCTTTCTGTTTTTTTATCAACTTATCCAAATAATCATCCAAGGCTTTCGCAATTACATCCTCAAACTTCGGACTATTGTTTGGATTCAACACAAATTTTGCAATATCAGACTCCTGCAAGCCAAACAAGTTTTCCAACACCTCTTTCAAGACATATCCGAGAGTGGTAACACTTACCTTCTCGAACTTAGAACCAATCAGTTTTGAGCAAAAATCATTATATAGTTTGTTAATTTCCTGTAAACTCTGGGTATATTCCGCTTTATCGTGAACCGTAATCTTACCTATTTCATCTGTCAACTGCACGTCCTCCGCAACATTAATAGTGAGGCCCTTTATTTTAAAAGTCAACAACATTCCTACAGCTTCCCTGTTTTTCAGTTGGGAGTTTTCAATGTCCTTATAGCTGACATAATCATTGTCGAACGGCTTTTGAAGATTGCCATTAAACAAAGGCATTGCGCTCGTAACACCCCACTCCTTTTCTATAAAATGCGTGAGATGCCTCTTGAAATCACTGCCTAAACGCTTGCGGTTTATGGCAGGATTTTCCCTGTATTCAGATGTAAGTTGTACATTGTTTAAATTCTCCCTTCTCACCGCATGGAACGACGAGATATAGTCCATGTCGTCCCTTACAATTTCAATGATGTTCTTGCTAAGGTTGGTATATACATACCCCATGTTGAGGCGGTCATCGTCATAGAATTTCTGCTCTGGCATACGCAGTATGCGGCCCACCGTCTGAGCAGTGAACGTGAAACTCTCTATCTTGCGAAATATCAGCAGCACGGCGGCACGGGGACAGTCCCAGCCCAACGCTATTGCCTGCTTGAACAGCAGCACATCAGTAAGGTTGTCAAGTGCCTCTATGTTATCAAGGTTTTTCTTCTCACCGCTTAGCCAAATCGCCAATTTAGCATTTGTAACGGTTATATTCTTTTGCTCAAGATATTGCTCAACCTCATTACGGATAGTAGTATCTTCCGCACTCATCGTCTCACTACTGTCATTAGGCAACTGTATCAGCAGCAAAGGGTTGATGTTCACTCCCAATGCCCTGTATGCTTCGGCTAATTCATCACGCTTTTTTAAGGCGTTGTCGATAAGGTGCTGATTGAGCGTGATACTTGGATTATCAAAACTCAAAGCAGGATTCAGCACCACACCTTTCTTTATCATCTGTTCGGCAATGACATTCTCACGAAGTACGCTGACCTGATAATCGGAACGGGTAATCGGTGTGGCGGAAATCCTTATCTCAACCTTCGGGTTTATCCTTTGCAATACTTCTTCCGACCTGTTTGCCTGTCTGCCGGCAAATAGGTGCTCCTCGTCGATAATCACGATAATAGGTATTCCCTGTTCCTCTTGCGTGCGCAGCGCAATATCATATAGCGACGATGACATTTCAGTTTCACGCGCCATCAATGCATTGTCTCTATTTATACTCTCCCAATTGATAAACAATATATCGTTAGGTTGTATAAATCCACTCACAGAATGGTCTAAATCATCGAAAATCACCGGGTGCAGCTCCATTGTCTCAGTGAAATATGATTTCATCTTGGAATAACTCTGTTCGTGGAGCTTATTCGGGGCAATCCATATATATGCCACCTCACTACATGGTGCATTGGCATCCTCCTGCAACTCTACATTCAACATCCGCAGCATTTCACTTGCCATGACTGTCTTTCCCGAACCTGTCGGTGCGGTGAACACAAGTTTTTTGCGCTTAACTGGCACACGTAATAATTTGATAGTCTTATCTACCAACTCATTCACCGCCTCTTGCTGATATCTTAAACTTTTCATATATCGACTTATTCGTCTAAAACAGGTTTGCTATAAGTAGATTGCATACTCTCCGAAGATTCCTCTGTTTCTGATGTCTGACCTTTCAACTCGTGAAGAACTTCTGACAGATAATCGGGCTTTTTCTTCGGCAACACACGCTTGTATGCCTCATAAATGGCATCTGGCAGGGCGCAAAGCATCACTCTGTCCTCTACATCGTAAAATTCATCGTTGTAGGCATATCGGTTAGGCGAGAATACATATACCTTGATTTTTTCCTTGCGCTTTGGAACTGTTCCAATCATTTCCACTATCGCCGGGATAACTTCTTCATGATATACAACAAGCATCTGTGTCTTGTCATCCTCGAAATATCTCACAAGCTCCCGACTTATCACATTACCGAAAGATTTTTCTATATATACGTCATTGCGAATACATAGCATATCCGTGGCAAGGCTCACCAACTTACGCATATTTTCATTAGTCCGCTCTCGTGATACAAAAGCTGTCTTGTAATAGCGCAGATTATTCGCCTTCAACCCTTCCACTTCCTTGCCTTTTGGAGTAACATAACCTGAAATCACTCTCTTGTTCCTCTCGTAGGTTACATTCTCGCAAATGTTATTCTCGTTGTTTGTAACGAGTATGCACTTGCGATGCCCTCCATCCTCCGCATTTAATTGCATCGTCGCGTGTAGGGTTGTGCCACTGCCAGCAAAGAAATCAAGAATGGTAGAGTTGTTATCATGGGGATTTGATATTTTCAGCAAATAACAGATTAATGATAATGGCTTTGGAAATCCAAATGCTTTCTCTCCAAAAATTTCAGTAACATTTTTCGTGCCATCTTGGGTCATTCCGACAAACTCAGCTATATGAGAACTGACTGACACAAAACCTGCACGTTCTCCCAATTTTTTATCATCTTCATCTTTCCAATAGCGTAAAACTGGTCTGTCTATTTTCAAGAAGTCATAATCACCAGGAAAAACAATTCTATTGATTTTATAATAATAATCAAAAGTATCTTTGGTAACTGCCCATGTCCTATTTCGACTTGCTGGATATTCCTCACCAGTTTTGGGATTTATTATTGTAAAAAAACTATTTGGTCGTTCTTCTGCCGTTGTCTGCTTGGTTAAATCATGTATTCTCCACTGTTTACCAGGGAAATCCTGTGTTTCAAAATATTTTCTTGTTTCTTTTTTAATACCAGCTTCATAGTTGGTTTTTGCATAGCACAACACCCACTCATAATCTTGTGAAAGATAATGCGGAACATCTGACTTAGCGGTACGCTTTCTCCAAGGAATTGTAGCGACGAAATCTAAATTTCCAAAAATCTCATCGCAAAGCAGTTTGAGTTGAGCCTGTTCGTTGTCATCAATGGAGATGAAGATAACGCCCTTATCAGAAAGCAGTTGTTTTGCTATTTTCAGTCGTTTGTTCATAAACGACAGCCATTTACTGTGTCGGTAAGAATCTTCCTTATCCACATAATGGTCATTATATACAAAGTCCTTGTTTCCTGTGTTATATGGTGGATCTATATAGATTACGTCTATTTTTTCTCCATGCGTATAAGACAATGCCGTGAGAGCCTCAAGGTTATCGCCCTCTATAAGAATATGGTTTGGGGCATCGGGCGAATCGCTGATTATTGCACGCTCTTTCACTTCTGTAAGCACTGGCAAATTCTCCAACAACCGTTTCTCAACATTTTCTATCTTATCCTCCCATACCAATCCATATTTCTTTTGTGTGCGCAGCAGTTCCACAAGGGCAGACTTCTCGTCATTCGTCAACCCTTTCAAATCATTTATCTTTTTCGCAAGTTCGTTTTTATTAATCATCTTATTCCGCTCTCAAATGTTCGTTTTCTTTCTGTTAGCATAATCTTCGTTTGATGTTTAAGGTAAAGGATAAGAGAAAACGATGTTACACTTTGTGTCTTTCAACAACTTAAATGATAAAACAAGCCTGATCGAGGTTATGCTACACGTGGGTACAACCTCAACAAATTGGGAAGGCCTCAATAAATTGGGCCCCTACAGTGGATGAACGTGGGTAAATAATCG
>JAJPZD010000125.1 GCA_021204605.1 Prevotella sp. | reverse complement strand
CCCAAGACCCACGCCTTAGAAGGGCGTTGCTCTAATCCAACTGAGCTACGGAACCTATTTTTCTGCCGCAAAGGTACTCAAAATTATCGTTCTTGCAAAATTTTTATTTAAAATTGTCTGACCTCGCACTTCTCATCTGAATGTGCCGAAAACTGTTCCATACGCTTCCGTCAACGGCTTTCCAGGTTTATATAGGCGTTGGAATAACATCGATTTCCAAATTCAAAAAACTACACATTCTCTCTGTTTTTCTGATTTCACCTCTGACTCCCTATAACAATTGAATTGTCTAAAAAGTAAACCCTACATTTTGACACTATCGGCTTTTTTCGTATTTTTGCACTTCTACTAACCGATAATCTTTTCTATGGCTAATCTCTTCGGACGTTATGTCTGGCTCGTGGACATAATAAGACGTTACAAATACCTCTCCTACGAGCAAATAAATCAACTCTGGCTGAAAAGCGGCCTCAGCTATGGTGAGGACCTGCCCCTGCGCACCTTCCACAACCACCGCAAGGCAATCAAAGACATATTCGACATTTATATCAATTGCGACAACAACAACGGCTACCGTTATTTTATCGACGACCCAGAACACCTCGAAGGAGACAGCCTCCGAAACTGGCTACTCGACTCCTACTCCGTGCTCAACCATATCCAAGCCGACAAAAAATTGGAAGGAAGGATAATCTTCGAAAATATTCCCTCCGGACACCTCTGGCTCACTACAATCACCGACGCCATCAGACAAAACAAAGAACTCTTTATCACCTACCAGGGCTTCGGAAAACCAAAAAACAACAGCTTCGAAATTGAACCTTACTACCTCAAAGTCGTTACCAGACGCTGGTATGTCATCGCTCGTAACCCTTACTATTCGCAACTCAACGCAAAACTGGGCAAATCTCCTTCTGATGTCTATCGCGTCTATGCCCTTGACAGAATCCTCAAAATCGAGGAAACTGGCAACTCTTTCGTCTTGCACAAGGACTTCAACATCGACAAGTTCTTTGAAGGCTGTTGCGGTGTAACCAACTCGCATGCCGACATTGAACGGGTCACCGTCATGGCCTACGACAACTTCGCCGACTATCTGCGCTCTCTTCCTTTGCACTCCTCACAAAAAGAACTCGAAACCAACGATAATGGCACCATTTTTGAATATCACGTTAAACCCACTATCGAATTCTTCCAGGCTATTCTCGCCAAAGGTGAACAACTTGAAATACTTGAACCTGAATCCATGCGCAACGTGATGTGGAATATCACCAAACGACTTATGGAGTATTACAACAGAAAACGCTGACATATCTTTACAACTCTTTTCCTATTGAAATCAAAAAAACCGGACGTGTATCTCTACAAATCCGGCTCCTTTTAATAAAAATTATGGAATAAATCAATTCAATATTTCTTATCTTGCTATTTTCGATACCTTAACACTGCCATCACCGTAAACCTCCTTCAGAATGTATATCCCCCTCTGAGGCTTACTGCTTATTCGTGCACCCGACAAGTCATAATACATCTCCTTGACCGCTACACCCGTATTCTCTGACTGTGTGCTGATGCCCGTGGTATCTCCACTTCCATTATTTGAAGGAGTTACCCAACCAGTGAGTGTAACATCATACACGGCTAAATATTTGGAACTCATAGATAAACTTGATTTGTTCCAAGGATAAACACGTACCAACAATGTATCTCCTGCTTCAAGGGTGATTGTCTTTGTATATGATATTGGGGTCATGGTGTTCTGTGTCAATTGTTTACTTTCCAAAATGACAGTGGTATTTTTAACACCTGTACTGTCTTTCACAAAATAACAAATCTGACACATTATGTTGCCTGTACCATAGCCTCCAACGTACAAACCAATAGAGTCGATATACAATTTAGTAGTGTCTGTTGCACTGATACCATACTCTGCGTAACGCGTAGATGTCAACGAATCGTTTCCAGGCCACGTTTCATCTTCAATGTTATAGAGCTGAACTTTCTGAGTCGATAAATTACTGTTATCTTCCCAATCCCAACCTGTTTCACCTGATGTGTTTGTTGTACTCGGGTATTTGTAATCAGCACTTGTCAAACCACTTAAATTTACGCCAATTGCCGATGCCTGGACATCTTCTATTAATGTCTCCGTTCCATCTTCATCTAATGTGTATTCTTTCAATGTATAGTCGGTTTTTTCGGCAAGCTCCCAATTCAAGAAAATAAGACTATCGCCTTTGACAATTTCTTCTTCTTCATTGCCAGTATTTTCTTCTTCATTTTCTTCTTCTTCTGTTGCCACAACAACGCCATGGATGGTAACGCCAGATATTGCGAAATACTTAGCTGATGTCTGTTCTGAACTTGCCCAAGGATAAACACGTACCAAAAGTGAATCCCCGGCAGCAAGGGTAATTGTCTTTGAATAGGATACTGGAGACATCGTATTTTTTGTCAATGCCTTATCCGTAACAATGTCAACGGAAGATTTCTGTTCTCCCACACTGTCTTTCACAATATAGCTGATTTGACATTTTGCAAAATCTCCTCCATAACCACCAACATACAATCCTATCGAGTCGATATACAATGTGGTGGAATCTATAGCACTGATACCATACTCTGCGTAACGTGTGGATGTCATCGCATCATTTGCCGGCCATAAACCGTTACTCTCTGCAATTTGATAGCACTGCACATATTGGGTCGATGCATTAATTCCATCTTCCCATGTCCAACCACCATTACTACTACCTGGGTTTTTCTGACCAATGCCTTCCAAACTGCTCAAATTCTGACCAATTGCCGTTGCTTCTACATCTTCGGTTATTGTTTCTTCTCCTTTGATTTCCTTCAATGTATAGGCGGTATCTGTACTAAGCGCCCAATTCAAGATAATTTCATTGCCGTCTGGAATTTCAACTTCTTCTTCTTCACCCCCCCCATTTTCATCTGTGCTCACAGACACTCCATGGATGGTAACATTGCTCAGACAGAAATACTTGCTTGTCGCTTCTGATTTGTACCATGGGAACAAGCGTACAATCATGCTGTCTCCAGCCTCCATAATAATTACAGGCTGTGATGATACTGCATACATAGTACCACTTTCCATTGAAGTGTATTCAGCAATTACCGAAGAATCACGCGTACCTGATGAATGTTCCACAAGAGAAACTATACGGCATGCCATTCCACTTCCTCCCGCAGCTCCAACATACATACCAATGGAATCAATATACAATGTGGTCGATTCTTTTGCCTTTATTCCGAAATCAATAAAACGTCCAACCACTTCATCTATCTCGCCACCCGGCCATGATCCGCTTGTGGTTTGTCCAGAAAGCTGGTTGCGCTGATAAGACGAACTCGTCACATCATCCGGAGTATCATCAGGCCAAGTCAAACTATTGCTACTGTAACTTTGTACTTCCATTTTACTCCAACTTTCAGGCACTGCCTCTGCGTTTCCTGTCAACGTGTATGCGTCCTTCGTATTTGATGTTAGTGGCCACGTTAACAGTACATCATCGCCAGCAGCAAGACTTACACCCTCGCAAGACAGGCTTACTGTCTCAGAGCTTTCCTCTCCATAGCTGAAAGTAAGTGTTCCTGTTATCTCTCCACCTTCTGTCGGCTGTGCCTTCACATAGATTATGGTATAGTCAACCTCACCTTCGTCTGTAATAGTCAAAGTAAGCGTATTAGAATAGCTCTCCTTATCAGTCGATATCACAAATCCATCGGTTGCTGAGATAGATAATGAACTATTAGAAGAATCAAGTCCGTAACCCATCACAGATACTTCCTTCACTACTGATTTGCCTACATATATCTGCCCATAATCAACAGAAGATGGATTTATCAACAGGGATGCATCCTGCTTGATTGTATCTCCTGCCATTATACCTTCTGACACCAAAGCGTTTGCTACTTTTTGCGCTATAAGCGTGGCTCCCAATGCCTGAAGGTGTGTATTGTCACCATCTGCGAACAATTGTGCTGTACACTGATCAATGCCATAATCTTCAAACATTTCCTTCGAAATAGTTGTGATGTCAATAAAAGGAACGTCTAATGAATCTGCCACCTCTTTCATTGCGTATGGATAATCCATACTGTGGTCTTCTTCATCAAGTTTATTTTCTGTTGTAATTTTACCGTCTTTCAATATAGAAAAGCTGTCACCAAGATCGTGCCTGCCAACACGGGTAATCGAGCCTGAGCTGAAATACTTGCGGCATATTGGGGAAACCAATATTGGTTTTGCACCTATTGCCCGTACATCGGCAATATACTTTGACAAATACTCCTTGAAAATGGTAGGGGTTGTTCCTTTAGCTTCGTATGTTTCGGAGCTGTAACCTGCGGCAATTACCGAGTCACCATCCATACCATCGGTATTCTCATCGTTGTGCGCAAACTGGATAAGTACGTAGTCTCCTGCTCTTACCTGTTTCTTGACTGTATTGGTCCAATCATCGTTATAGAAACTCTTGCTGCTGGTGCCACTATGACCATAGTTTTGCACTTTCGCCAAAGATTCATCAAAAAACTGCTGGAACATCATTCCCCAGCCTCTCCTGTCTGTAGTGCTCTCATCATAGGATGACATGGTGGAGTCACCAATGGTGAATACGTATGTCGCACCATCTTCTTCTGTATCTCCATCATCGGCCAGCGCTTTCACAAATGGCGTGAAAAGCAGACCAACCATAATTAAAGCTAATAATCTGTAATTTTTCATGATTATATTTTATTGTTAAACATTTTATGCTGCAAATTTACTCATTTTTTAATTACCTTATTCATTTCATTACCGTTATTTTATATTAAAAAGTATTTTTTTAATATTTGTGATTTTCATCCTCGTTCACCCTATTTTTTATTTTGCGCAGCATTTTCCCACACCCACGTGCATCCTGTCTGGACTCTCCCCCTAATGGGGGGAGACGGAGGGGGGC
>JAJPZD010000021.1 GCA_021204605.1 Prevotella sp. | reverse complement strand
GTCATCCAAAAGATATTGCCAGTTTCTTTCGCAACGACATTGGCCAAAGTGCTGCGCATGGAAATTTCAATCTTCTCGATTTCATTGAACATGAAAAGACGAAGTTTTTTGTCGAACCGATAGAGATTGATGGCTGCATCAAAAGTACTGCCTTTCTTAAATATCTGCCTATCTTTGGGAATTTCAAGAAAAGGATAGAGGTATGCGCTTAACCTGTAATAGCCTATATTGCGGATGTATCGGCAAACTTCTTCCTTATCATCGAAAACAAGCCCTCTATGGGATAGCAACGTTGCCAACTCTTCTGGGCTGCTGTATTGTTTTGGGAAATTTATTGTCATTAGGATAAAAAATAAAACGACCCCCGATTTGAGCATTGTTAAGAGGCTTGGGGGTTCTCGTGTTGCGAAGGTAAGCAAAGAAATGCTTATTGCCAAATTTTTTCGGCTTTTTCTCATTTTTCACAATAAATTTCATTAACATATGGGCAACTAACATATGCAACATAATCAAAATTATTGACATACAATTTATAAACCATGGAGGAAATTAATCTCTTTTTGTGAAAGTCCATAGATATTTTCTACTATTTTCTCTATCTCTATTTCTTTATCTTCCATAGATAATGACGATGAAAAAATTTTATCTATTTGTTCTGCTTTTTCCTTAGTTATTTTGGGTATAGGTATTTGTTCTACAAACATAGGTTTATATTCAAAATATCCCCCATTTCGCACTACCCCAAGTGTTCGTATATAAAAATCTGCTATTTTGGAATTTAGCACGGCTAACAGATAATTACTGCTCGGTACAATCATACATGCAGGGGCATTGATATATATATTTTCTGGCGCAATAGCATAATTGCCTTGTGTGTTGAGATTTCCCCACACTATCTTTGACTTTGAAAACTCATCCAAATAGACACAATTTCTTAGATTATATGGAGTAATACCTTGATCGCACCGATTCTTTATTTGCTCAAAACCTTTATATAATTTACCATTATATGCAATTCCTCCTACATCAAGCCATTGTTTTATAGCTGGATATTCATTAATATTAATTGGTGATTCCGCCTTAGTTCCATTATGTGTATTAATTATCCATAACTTTGCCCAATCATATCCGTACCTCTTAATATCCTCTCCACGCAATATCGGCTGAATAAGTTCTGCCGTTCTTTTACGTTCATCTTCGCTTTGACAGTTTGCAAGTATTTCGTCACGTTTTTCAGTTGTTATAAGAAAAGCCTCATTACATCCTGTAAGAACACCACGATATATTTGGACATCCCAGTCTTTCAATGGTGTACCTATTGCCTCCATTTCTTCTTTCAAAGACTTTTCAATTTCTGAAAGAATAGACCATGTTTCAGATGAATGAAATGAAGAAATTACAGAATTAACCTCGACATAATCATTCAATTTGTGAATATCAAAGTTGTCCTCAACAGAACAAGCTCTTGTTTTTCCATGGTTTTTTCTTTTCACAATTGACAGAATATTCACAAGTACAGTTGCCGAATCGAAAATCTTGTTGTTTGCAAAGTCAATAAGTTGAACAGGGTCGTAATTTGATGATATATAATCTCGCAGTGATTGCCCATAGCCTGCCCGCATCCATTTATTGGATGTAATGAAAGAAAGCATCGCAGCGGGTTTTAATAATTCCATACCCATTTCATAAAAAGGACAATAAATATCTCCCATTCGCTCAAATGTTTTATAGCCCATCGTTCTGAGCGCATCTGCTTCCGCTCCCAATTTCTGTATTTGGATATAAGGAGGATTGCCTATAACACAATCAAAACCGATAAAATCTCCTTTGTCATCTAAAAGTTCCGGAAACTCTATGCGCCACTCGAATGCATCAAGATATGTCTGATTAATTTTCTCAATTTCTTTATCCAATTTTTCAATTTGGGCATTCAATTCTTTCTTCTTCTTTTCTATATTCGCTTGGTCATCTTTTGCAATCTCAAATAGTTGTGGCTCAACTAATTTGCTAAGTTGCAGTTTCAACTGGTTTTTTTGCTTAAATCTACTGTCGTTCTGATTAATGTACGTTTGCAAAGTGGACTTGGTTTTTGAAATTATATCTTCCAAAACTTTTTTCTCATCTTTACTATGGGCATTCTTATAATGATTTACCGCATTTTTATATTCGTTTATCGAAATATTCGTTTGCCTTAGAATTGCAGATATATCTTGTTTGAATTCAAAACGGTGAATAAGCGAATTGCCGACTTTTATGTTTATATCAATATTTGGCAATGTCTCCAAACTTGTATATCCGCTTTCTTTTGTATAGTAGGCATTTTTCAGCAACTCAATCCATAAACGTAGGCGGCATATATTAACCGCATTCGGATTCAAGTCAACTCCAAATAAGCAGTTCTCTATAATCTTTCGTTTCTCATTGAATAATGCCTCTTGTATGCGCTGTCTCTCTTTGTTGCCTGGAATATAAACAAATGGTTCGCCTTCGCAATCGGAAACCATAAGTTCATCATTTTCTATTTCTATATTCCAGTCTTGTTTCTTGATACGTCTCCCCTTGCAATCCAAAAGAATACCAAGGTCATATTTTGTATGGATAATTTCATTTAAAACTGATACGAGGAAATGACCTGAACCAACAGCAGGGTCGCAAATGCGAATGGAATCAACTATTGCATTGGCTTTCTTGCAATCATCTATTTCCTTATCTTTTAAATCTTCGTAATCTTTACAATTCCAATGCAGCACTTCATTGAACTTCCGAACTATTGTTGCCCGTATAGCCTCACGACTCATATACATTGTAACTGTACCAGGGGTAAAAACAGAACCATCCTTATGCCCATTGATTTTTTCAAATATCAAACCAAGTACAGATGCGTTAATAAGTGTTTTTGCATTTTCCTTGACTTCTTCTGCTCCTTCACTCGCAAAATCGTAAGCATCCAAAAATTCCAATAAATATTGTAGTGTCTGCAATTTTTTATGAGATGTTTCTTTTCCGTATTTAAGTACTGTTCCATTATATATAGGTAATTCACTATTATCAAGGTTACTGATTCTAATAGTTTTTCTCTCCAATTCACTGACCTCAAATAAAGAACTGTTCAAATACGGAATTTTCCCAAATTTATTTTTGATAACATCCGTTCTTTCTTCAGGACGCTTTGCCAACACTTGAAAAAACAGTTTATTCAACTCATCATAATCACTGATAAATGCTGAATTTAAAAAAGCGTATGAACTATCTCCTTTATGATATTTTACAATCTGGGCTTCTAACAATTTAAGGAAAAGTATTCTGTTTATCCAATTAATAGTCAGTGATAGTGCGATATTAAAAATCTGCTCCTGTTTATCCTTGCCAAAACATGATTTCTCTTTTATATTGTCTATTAAATCTTCACTTTCAAGAATAGTTATGGCATTTTCTAATATTGATGCGGACTCTCTACTCACAGCATTCCTACGAGTAATAATGTGCTTATTACTATCCTTATCTTTCACTTCTTCCAATCCTATAATATAAAGTAATTCACTATAGAATTTTGTATTAAGAGAATTGCTGTCGTTTTGGAAACGCCTTTTTAATATATGCTCCGGACTGAATATCTTGTACAATTCTATTAAACGCTCATCTGCACCACTGTATAAAACTATTTTATATTTTTTAATATCAAACCAAGTGTAAGTGAGTTGGTCTTTTACGGATTCGATAATTTCGTATGCAATTTCTTTGTAAAAGAAATCGGTTTTATCAGAAGTTAAACTGCCTTCGTTAAACTCTTCAAATTGTTTCACAAGTTTTTTATTAGAGTAGAATATTCTTTCAAATTCCTGCGCATCAAATATGAAGAACTCATTTATGTTTGTAACGATTAAATGCTTTAATTCTATGTTTTTCTTTGTAACTCTTTCACGGAGATAATATAACAATAACTCTTGCAATGCCTTTCTGTTCAGATTATCCTTTGTAATCATTTCTGATGCATTATTCGGCATTTTTACTTCAAATATTACTCCTATAGGATTTCCGATATTATTGCCAAGATGTATAGCACAGTCAATATGTCCATTTGGAGATACTTTATAGTTCTGCCCATAGAAAGTCAATTTAAGAAAATCCATCAAATCTCCTTTCAGCTTTTCTTCAGTATCATTTAATGCAATTTGGTCGTAATAGATTCCAAGTTGTTTCTTGAATATATCAAACGACTGTTTCTCAACGCTTACCTGACGGTATGCTTTGTTTAATGACTTTGCTATCGTAAGTTCGGGCATAACTCTTGTTTTTCAGTAGTTTTTTGATAACGCTGTACTATTTCTATCTTGTCCTTCCAACCATTTTTGAATTTATCGTATGCTTTTATGGTAGATATGGAACATATCACAACGCATGACTATGCAAAGATATGTAATTTTTTTGAATTTGGTCAACACAGTTGACCAAATTCAAAAAAAGCATGACATCTTTCAAAAATCTTAACTTTCTTCCTAATGCATATCATTTTGCAAAACAAAATATTGTAGGTATTAAAATTATTACCTATATTTGCATGAGAGTATAAAATTATGAACATAATAACAATAGACAAGATTTGGCTCACAGACACTGCGATTTGGATTCGCACAGAAGATGGTCGAGAAGCGTGTGAGAAATATGATGATTATCCTCGCTTAAAGTGGGCAACACAAGAGCAGCGTGCAAAATACGAGACCGACAGATTTGGGATTCATTGGAAAGAACTTGATGAGGATTTGAGTTTTGAAGGTTTTTTTCTTCCTAAAAACACAAATCATCTTTATGATATGTTCATAAATCATCCAGAGCTCAATGCCTCTGCGGTCGCACGCAGATTAGGTATGTCCCAAAGCCTTTTCGCCCAATATATCAGTGGCTCTAAAAAACCTTCAAAAGAAAGATATGATAAAATAATGCAAACCATTCATGCTATCGGACATGAATTGGC
>JAJPZD010000124.1 GCA_021204605.1 Prevotella sp. | reverse complement strand
ACCCCCCCTTTTTTTTATCAAGCAGAAGACGTCATACGAGCAAGGAGGCTTTCTAGTTTGCTCGTAGATTTGGATAAGAGACAGCCCATAGGGATGGAGCAGCCTAACGGGGTATGAAGCCTCTCTCTAACCCTCCCCCATAGGGATGGAGCAGCCTAACGGGGTATGGAGGCGCAATTGCCTATATGGTTAGAGACTTACAGAAGGGTGGTATATGCTAATGTTGTCCTCAAGCAAAATAGAATTTTTAACTTTTACCTACGGTCGTTTTTTCACACGCTCGACGGAGTTCAAGCGAGTTTGACTCTGCTCTTGCTAAATCGAAAAATTTAATTTGAAAACTCCTTTGGCAAAATTATGTTGCTGATGCCTATTGCAGCTTTGAACAGAGGAGCAATTTCCGAGGTTGTGAAGCCGGCGATGCCACAACCGATTTTAGTGACATAGAAGACGAGTTCGGGATGAGATTTGGCAAATTCGATGAACTTGTCAACGTAAGGCTTTATCACGTCAACGCCACCGTGCATTGTTGGTATGGCATAGCTCTGTCCCTGCAAGCCAACACCTTGGCCCCATATTGCACCAAACTTGTTTAAAGCAATGCGTGCGGCTCCCCCTGCGTGAGCCCCTTGCAGGTTGCTCCCGAACACGAAAACTTCGTTTTCTTTCAACTCAGTAATTCTCTCTGGTGTGTATTTCTTTTCCATAACTTTTATAGGTTAAATCTTTTTGTAATATCTCCGTATTCATCGATGCGCCTGTCACGCAGGAATGGCCACCAGCGGCGCACCTGTTCGCTGTGTTTTAAATCAACATCAACGACGGTGCAAGCCTCCTCGTTTTCCGGTGCCCGATATAGGAGCTCCCCTTGCGGACCGGCGATTAGTGAGCTGCCCCAGAAACAGATGCCATTAGTTTGTCGTGACGGGTCAGGCTCATGTCCCACACGGTTCACCGCAACCACAGGCAGTCCGTTAGCCACGGCATGGCTGCGCTGTATCACCGTCCACGCCTCCCGCTGACGCTGCTGCTCCTCTGGTGTGTCGCTGCTCTCGTAACCGATAGCGGTGGGGTAGATGAGTATTTCCGCGCCGTTAAGAGCCATCAGGCGAGCAGCCTCCGGGTACCACTGGTCCCAGCAAACCATTACACCTAATCGACCGACCGAAGTGTCAATGGGTTTGAAACCGATATCTCCTGGTGTGAAATAGAATTTCTCGTAATATGCCGGATCGTCAGGAATGTGCATCTTTCTGTAAGTGCCGGCAATCTTTCCGTCGCGTTCAAAAACCACGGCAGTGTTATGATACAGACCAGCGGCACGTTTTTCGAAAAGAGATGTCACCAGTACGACATTCAATTCTTTTGCAAGAGAGCCGAAGAAATCAGTTGACCCACCCGGTATTGTTTCCGCCAAGTCAAAGTTATTCACGTTTTCAGTCTGGCAGAAATACAGCGTGTTGTGGAGTTCCTGCAGCACAATCAGTTCTGCCCCATCATTCGCCAACAGTCTTGTCTTTTCAGCCAACCTGTTCATGTTGTCCGTCTTGTCCGCCGTATTCCTCTGTTGTATTATTCCAATCCTCATCGTATATATTTTTTATGCTTTCAAGCAATAATTTTATATTCTTTTGTGGGAACATCCCCCAAAGGGGGGCTTGGGGGCTGCAATTTGCATTGTGCAGCAATGCAGTGACCCATGTTGCCGTATCAGAGTTCTGCTGTCAATGCCAATCAACTCCCGTTCAGGGAACGCCATTTGGAGTATTTCCCTTGCCTTGCGGTCGTTGTCAGGTTGTCCGTAAGTAGGATAAATCACCGCTCCGTTGATGATTATGAAGTTGGCGTAAGTGGCGGGCAGTCGGTCGTTTCCGTCATATATTGCAGTTGCCATTGGCAATTTAAGCAGTCGGTATGGTTGTCCCTTTGCTGTACGGAAGGTTTTCAATTGTTCCTCCATGAGTTTCAGTTCTGTATAATGACTGTCGCTCACGTCATCACAACCTATATATAATAATGTGTTGTTTGGAGCGGTGCGTACCAACGTGTCGATATGTCCATCAGTATCGTCTCCATCCAACTTTCCGTGGTCTATCCAAAGCACACGGTCAACACACAACCGTTTTTTCAGAATGGTTTCTATCTCACATCGTGAGAGCGGCTGGTTGCGGTTGGGAGCGAGCAAGCAACCGCTTGTAGTGAACAAAGAGCCGTTGCCGTCAGTCTCTATTGAACCACCTTCCAACACGAAGTCGTTATAGTCAACATATTCCCCATTCACCACTTTTGCGTCAAGAAGGCTGCGGTTTATGGCGTTGTCTTTGTCAGAGGGAAATTTCATACCCCAGCCATTGAATTTGAAATCGAGCAACCTGCGTACACCTTTTTCAGTCAACAGGGTAATGAAGCCGTGGTCGCGTGTCCAGGTGTCATCTGTGGGACACAAGTGTAGAATGATTTTCTGCAATTGTCCTGCCGTCAGGTTTTTTGCGAGCAATTCCCAGACATCATCAACACAAGGAGAGACCACAATGAGTTTCTCGTGTAGTGTGATGGCATCAGCCAACTGCACATACGTTTTGTTGATATCGTCCAAATAAGGTTTCCAGTCGGTGTCTTGATGAGGCCATGTCAACAAAATAGCGTTTTGTTCAGCCCATTCAGGTGGTAATATTGCATTATGTTGCATGTAATTCAACTATTCAGAAAATCAATCTACATGAATATTCAATGCAAAAGTAGTGCAAAAATACGAATAATCGATAAACGTGTAATAGTTTTTGTGTTGTCATTTCACCGCAAACATCAACATTTTTTCAAGTCACCCTAATGAGACGAGATTATAGTAGGAATTTCCTTATAGGGGAGGTGTTTTCAGAGGCATTTATTTGCAAAAATGTGTTATCTCTTTATAAGAGAGCACACATTAACGTAACATATTGATACCCAATATGATATAAAAATAAAAAATCCGCAAAAACGCAATTTGCAAAGCACTTTCAGTGAACAGGCGAAATTTATGGTAATATTTCTAAACAAATGTAAAAACAAAGAATGATTTTGTATAAAAATTTAATATTGATATAAGTTATTGAAAATCAGTGTTTTATAAATGGAGGGGGTAAATTTTAAGTTTTTTTTTGTAATTTTATTTGGTGGGTAAAAGAAAATGATTTACTTTTGCGAAGTGAATGTGTTATCTCTTATAAAGAGAGCACATATTAACCATAGAAAAGAGACAAGCAATGGGCTTTGGTCGTTTTGTATGGCAAAAAAAGAGATTTTTTGAAACCTTGTTTATAAAGGCACAGAATGTTATAAATGTTGAAAAGCATGATTTGAGATATGAAAATTAAAAGCATCATTCTATTAATAGTCCTGTCCCTGTTTGTGACGCAGGGTATGAGGGCTCAGGGATTCGCTTTAAAGACGAACCTGTTGTCCGATGGATTTCTGAATGTCAACCTTGGTGCAGAGGTAGGTCTGGCAAAGAGGTGGACTTTGGAGGCAGAGGGAGAGTTCAACGACTGGAAGCTGTCGCACAACAGGATGTGGAAGCATTGGGCGGCGCAGCCGGAGGCGCGGTATTGGTTTTGTGACCGTTTCGGTGGTCATTTCATTGGTATTCACGTGCAAGGAGGCCAGTACAACATAGGCGGTTTTGATGGTCGTTACCATTTGTTCGGCACGGATGCCAGGAAGCTGAGGGACAGCCGTTATGAGGGTTGGTTTATAGGCGGAGGTTTTTCGTACGGTTATGATTTCATTTTAGGCAGGCATTGGAATTTAGAGGGAGAGATAGGCATTGGCTACTCCTATACGCGTTATGACCGTTACGAGTGTGAGATATGCAATAAGAGAGTGGAGCAAGGTAGGTCGCACAATTATGTGGGGCCGACGCGCTTAGCCATCAACTTAGTTTACCTATTCTAAAGAGAGAGAGATGAGACAGACAATAGCAACAATAATATTCATGCTGTGTGGTGTTAGTGCCGCATGGTCGCAGCAGGTATCCGCAATAGACGTGAGTATAGAGCGCAACGGCAACTACATGGCAGTTGACATGAGCCTTGACATGACGGGGCTTAAAGTGCGTAAGAACCGAGCCATGCTGTTGACGCCGTGCCTTATTAACGGAGAGGACTCGGTTGACATGACATCAATAGGCATTTACGGCAGGAAACGCTATTTCCACTATAAGCGCAGCAATGGGAAAAATATGATAAGCGGTCCTGACGAGATAACCTACCGTGCAAAGAAAGTGCCGGATACGTTGGCCTACCACCAGATATTGCCATACCAGGGCTGGATGGACGATTCAAGGTTGAAAATCCACGGAGAGCTATACGGTTGCTGTAACAGCATATTGTCGGAGAGAGATACTGTTGTGGGGGAGTATTCCATATTCACGCCAAAATTAGTATATGTAAGGCCACAGGCAGAGATCAGCAAGATGCGCGCGATAGAGGCGACGGCATACATCAGTTTTCCAGTAAACAAGACAGAGATAAAACCTGAATACCTCAACAACAGAGTGGAATTAGCGAAGATACAAGCTACGATAGATTCAGTGAAGAACGGCAGCGACTACACCATCACCACTATTTCACTGAAAGGCTACGCATCCCCTGAAGGTTCATACGAATACAACAGCAGTCTTGCAAAAGGACGTACGGAGGCGTTGAGCGAGTACGTCAGGGAGCAGTATGACTTTGGAGACGATGTGATAGTCACCGACTATGAGGCGGAGGATTGGTCAGGGCTACGTGTTTATGTTGAGGGGTCAAGTTTGGAGCACCGCACGGAGATTCTCGCCATGATAGACGATGACAGTCGCGATGCAGATGCAAAGGAATGGTTGATAAAGTCAACATATCCATCAGAATACAGAGGATTGTTGGACAACTGCTACCCACGGTTGCGCCATACCGACTATAAGGTAAGCTACAACGTGCGCACGTACAGCGATATTAATGAGATACATCAGGTATATAAGACACATCCTCAGGATCTGAGTCTTAATGAGATATATCTTTTGGCACAGGAATGTGAGCCCAACACGGATGAGTTCAGCGATGTGTTCGAGACGGCAGTGCGTCTGTATCCCGAAGACGAGACGGCAAACCTGAACGCCGCCAATGCAGCAATCAGTCGTGGCGACCTGACCACAGCAAGTCGTTACCTTGAGAAGGCAGGAAACAGCGGTGAGGCAGAGTATGCACGAGGAGTTTTTTCATATATGTCCAATGATTATCCCACAGCAAAGATACATCTACGAAAAGCTGCGGATAGAGGCATAGCCGAAGCCAAGGAAGTGATGAAGAGAATATAAAAATTAAAATAACTAACTTAAATTATTAACTTATGAAAAAAATTTTATTTGCAATGTTGGCATGTGCCGGATTGTGCGCATGTTCAAGTGATGACATCGACCTTGCAAGCAGCACACAGAAGGTTTTCGATAGTGATGTGGCTTATCTGAAAGTGAATCTGTCGGAAGTCGGAGGTTCTACGAGGGCAACCTATACGGCAAGTTCTGAGAATGAGAGTGCTGTTTCCAATGCCTATTTCTATTTTTATGATGAACAAGGCAGTTTTGTGACTGAGGGTGAGATAGATTTCAGCAGTAGTACTAATACTGCTACATGGAGCGATGGCAGCGGCAACATCGAAAAGCAAAGCAGCAATGTGGTGATTCTTGAAGGATTGACAGGTCAGGGTTATCCTAAATATGTAGTAACTGTATTGAATAAGCCTGACAACTTTGATCATGGCAATACACTTGATGAATTACAGACGAAAACGGTTAGCAGTATATTGAGCGGAGATAATTTCATTATGAGTACCTCAAGCTATTCAGGCGCAAGTACGGATTACGGTTTCGTTACGGAATTGAGCAATGATAATTTTGTTTTAAACGAGACAACAGTGGATCAAGCAACACCTGTTGACATCTACGTAGAGCGTTTGGCTGCAAAGGTAACTTTAAAAGTCGGTAGTGCTGTTGCGGATGCAATTGGAGAAAAAGGATATAAACTCGTCCAGACAATAGCAGGAGAAACAAATACCGA
The DNA here is from genome assembly GCA_021204605.1 of Prevotella sp. Classification (GTDB taxonomy): domain Bacteria; phylum Bacteroidota; class Bacteroidia; order Bacteroidales; family Bacteroidaceae; genus Prevotella. The sequence goes on along the minus strand of JAJPZD010000124.1, from coordinate 14,425 downwards.
CGAGGCAGGCAATGATGAGGTAGCAACAGACCTATATGTTAAGTTCTTGGGTTGGAAGCTCAATGCAACAGCAGGTGATAGCTATATGATGAAAGACATCTCCGATCTGACCGGAACATGGTGGAACGATGCTTCTAACCACCACAGCAAATGGTGCGCATCATATTATTATAATTCAACTGTGTCAAACGGCAAGATTTCCGGTTTGGATTATGTGGATTTGAAGGCAGATGGTCTCAAAGATTGTACAAGTGATGGCGTGACCGTGTATTGTGCGGAAAACACGAACAAATCAGTTGAGAGTAAGGGCTCACCGGCAATCACCGGTATTGTGGTAAAGGCACAGGTATCAGATTCAGAGGGAAATGCTGTTACATTAGTACGTTATAACGGATTGCTTTTCACAGAGGATGCATTCAAATCCACTTTAATATATGATAATGACCTGTATTCAGACGAAAATGGTAGTACAGCCCTCACAAAAGAAAGTTTAACGATAAGTGATGGAAGCATATCTGTTGCGAGCGGGACAACAGTTTACCAAAAAGGTGACGATGGAACGATTTCTCAAGTATCTGATACTTCAACACTATTTGATAATATAGAGTTTACATATTACTATCAAGGATTAATGTATTACAACATTCCTATTGAGCATGCTAACGACCAAATAACAAATGACGCAATATCAGAAGGTTATTACGGCATTGTGCGTAACTACCACTATGTTGTAACTATTACATCATTGGAAAATCTTGGTGTTGGAGTAGAAGATGAAGGAGATACAATTATTCCAGATGATACTACAAATCCAACATACTACTATGTTCCTGCGGATATCAAGATCCTTTCATGGAATGAAGTAGAACAAAATGCAGCTTTATAAATTATATAACTATTCACCAGTCGGGCGGAAATCCGCCTGACTGGATTAAAAAGGGAACAGAGCCCCCTCTAACTCCCTCAATAGGAGCCCCATCCTAACCCTCCCCCGTAGGGAGGGAACAGAGAGGCAAAATGGAAAGAGCGATATTGTGGATGTCCAGAAATTGGAGAAAAAGGGACATGCCGATATTTCGGTCTATGAACATAAATTGAAAAATAGCAACAGGCGTAAGTCTGTGACAAAATATATAAAACGAGCAAAAAAATTTATATTGACAATATGATACGAAAGAATAAGATAGAAAGGAGATTACGACAAATCACGGCAGAAGTCGGGAGCGTGATAGTATGTTTTATCATATTGTCAGTGAGCGGTTGTACGGGAGATGAGCCATTGGTAAGTAGCGGTGAGCGAGTATTCGACAGTGACGAGGCCTATTTGCCTGTCAACATCACGTCAGGAGGGAGTCCAATGTTGTTAAATGCCGGTGATGACGATGTTGTTGCCAATGCACATTTCTATTTTTACGACTCTAAGGGTTATTTGGTGACAGAGGGAGAAATAGATTTCAGCGACTATAGTGTTACCGGTAAGAAAATAGTAATACTGACAGATATGACGGGGAAAGCCTATCCTAAATATGTTGTTACGGTATTGAATCAGCCTTCAGGTTTTAATTATGGCAATACACTTGCGGAAATGCAGGCGATAAAGACAGAGGAAGATTTGTCGCCAGTATATGATGGCAGCAATAATAATAATTTAGTGATGAGCACGTCAACCTATTCAGATGAAGACCGTCCATACAATTTCGTAACGGAAATTGGAGAGGGAGACTTTGTCGAAGGTCATGTACCGTCGGATTTGTCAGACATCACACAAGTTATAGACATTCCTATAGAACGTCTTGCCGCAAAGGTAACGGTGGAAATAGGCAGTCTGACAAACGGGACTGTAAATCTTTCGGGAGAAGACAGTAGGACTTTATACAAAATAAATGACACACAATATGTAGAGATACTTGGTTGGAAAATCAATGCAGTTGCAAGGGAATCGAACATATTCAAGAATATAGAAGATATTGATAATCCATTAGGAGGCTGGTCATGGAATGATGCGGCAAACACGCGTTGCTATTGGGCGAAGTCGTTCAACTATGGATTAGGCAGTTCTGAGGATTATCCGGAGGATAACTCACAAGGCAACACAGATGACGATGAGGAAAGTGCATCAACAAGGTTGAGCAGTTATCTTAAATATGTCAGTCTTAAAGACGGGCTTACAGATATGGGCAACAGTGATTTTTGCGCGGAGAATACGAATACGGTAGGAGAAGACGGTATTATCAAGGATCTCAATTCATCGGCAATCACCAGTGTATTGATCAAGGCGAGGGCATGCGATGTGGAAGGCAATGCGCTAACAGACCTTACCGGCTATACAGAAGGATTGATGTATTACAACATACCAATAAGACATACATATAATGATAATGATGAGGATGTATTGTCAGAAGGAGAATACGGTGTTGTCCGCAACTACCATTATACGATAACGATCACCCAATTGAGTGACCTTGGTACGGGGATTGAGAACGAGGAGGAGGTCATCGTGCCGGGCAATCAAGATTACAACATAAAGTTCTCAACAACTATTCTTCCATGGAAGGTCCAGGAGGTAGATGTTGATTATGGTGAGACGATAGACGGGAATTAATTGACAAGAAGAAAAACCATAAGACAATGAATATAAAGTCAAGACTAAGGGCTGCGGCTACAAGCCTGCTGGCGGCTTTAATAAGCGGCATGACATTATGCGCCTGCGACAATGCCATTTATGATGGAGAGGGCGACTGTTCTGTGAGCTACAAGGTGAGGTTTCGTTATGACTATAACATGAAGTACGCAGATGCCTTTGCCCACGAGGTGAGTAGTGTTACGCTCTATCTTATAGACGGTTCAGGCAACATAGTATGGCAGAAGACGGAATCGGGAGATGCCCTGTCTGTGGAGGGTTATACGATGGATGTTGACATTGAGCCAGGGACGTACAGCATGCTTGCCTGGTGCGGTACGACGGACAAGGGTTCCTTCACAATACCTTCGGCAAGTGTCTATACGGGTCTGACATGCACGCTCAACCGCAGTTATGCGGGAGATGGCAGTGGGTATATCGACACCGATATCGACAGGCTGTATCACGGGTATGTGGCGAATCAGGAGTTCAGTGACAAGCCAGGCACACACGAATACACGTTATCATTGGTGAAGAACACCAATTCGATACGTGTGGTGCTGCAGCAGTTGTCGGGTGAGAGCATCGACGCAAGCAAGTTCACGTTCACGATTACCGACAGCAACGGCAAGATGGACTGGGACAACAACCTTATTGCCGACGAGCCGTTGACCTATTACGCCTGGCACACTGGAGTGGGAGAGGCAGGTGTAGGAGACGAGACGAGCACGGGTTACGAGGCAGTGCTTGCGGAACTGACCACCGCCCGTTTAGTGTCTGGTCAGGATACCCGTCTAACCGTAACCAACAACGAGACAGGCGAGACGGTGTTTTCAATACCGTTCATCGAGTATGCCCTGATGATAAAGGACTTCTATAATGGGGACATGACCGACCAGGAGTTTCTCGACCGTCAGGATGAGTATGATTTGGTATTTTTCCTATCAGAAGGTTCTGTTTGGATGAGTTCCTACATTTACATCAACTCATGGAAGGTGGTTCTCCAAGACAGCAACTTGTAAAAATTAAGGAGTAGAGCTATGGGTAAAAGAACCATACACTATAATAAGGGTACGGCAAGGAGAGTTTTCCAGCATATCTTGTCAGGGGCACTGCTATGCCTGTCAGCAGTAATAATCCCATTTTCTATCATATCATGTGCGAGTGATATTGAGGAGAACGATTATCAAGGAGCGGGCTCGCAGGCTACATTGACATTTACTGTTTCCACACGAGGCACGGCAGAGGATGGCTATGAGGATGGCAACAGTGTTGAGAATAAGATAAGCAGCCATAAGATATATTTCTTTGACAGCAGTAATCAGTATATTGCCACTTTTGAGGAGGATAGTTTTACATCTTCAGGTGATGGGACAGAATACACGGTATCAGGGAAGCTCGAAGAAGACCTGGTAAATACATTGAGCAGTGGTAATTTCAAGATAGTGTTCATAGCCAATTGGAGTTCTTACCCGGAAGAAACAGATTTTACAGGTACAACTACGACAATAGAAAGTCTATGCGAAGGGGAAGTAGGATCTGTTGATGCACAGTTCACATGTCCGAAATTGACTTCAGCCGACGATTTAAGTAATGTCTCGATACCTTTCTATGGAGTCCATTCATACGAAAACGTAAGTTTTGCAAAGGGTAAGACCACGACGTTAGAAGCAGTAACACTGTTGAGGGCTATGGCAAAGGTAGAGTTGATAGATGCGGGTATCGCCACCAGAAATTATTATTATGCAACCATTAAGGCGGCGAAGATATGTCATTATAATGCGAAAGGCTATTGTGCGCCATTAAATGTATATTCACAGGAAGATTACGGACAGGGGGCAGAAGGAGATAACAATTATGTGAGCACATTGCACCTCACAGGCACAGACAACAGCAATGACGACCAAACAAATAATCCAACTCTTGATATGTACCAGTGCAATGACAGCACATGGGTGGCATATATACCAGAATACGACAATAGCAAAGAAGACACGTGCTATATTGAGCTTACTTTGGAATGTGCTGATGAAGATGAAGATTATGACCATACAGACAAACTTCCTACTACTGTATATTCCATATATTTCTCGGAGGATGGCACATCTGAAGGCAGTTTATACAACATACAGCGCAACAATCTTTATCGTTTCCGTGTGGACCTACCTAAAATATGGATATTATCCGAAGATAATGCATCAGGATGGGGATGGTTCAGCAAGAAAAAATAAGCGTTTTTACGTCATAAAGATATAACGATATGAAAAAGAAAGATATGAAAAAGATATACTTCAAAGGATTGCTGCTTATTATGGCAATGCTAAGCTATAATAGTGCGTGTGGGCAGGAGTGGACTGATATGTCGGAAAGTTATAATTTCTATGCAGATTCCACTTTTACCTACATTGACAGTAATAATGAATCACAAACAAGAACTGTTAGATTTTATTACAACATCACTACGACAGATACAGATAATCCTACTTTAGAGGTAACATACAAAACAATATCGCCACACATGAATGGCAGTAGTTTTCAATATAATGAGAATGGAGCTGCTGCCGATCCTACCGATGTTACTGGTGTTTCCGGTTACAATGGTTACATAGAAATCCCTGATACTGTTGTACATAATGATGGTACAGGAACAGATACCACATACACGGTTACGGGTGTCGGGTATCGGGCATTTGAAGGATGCTATAACATTACGGCATTATATATACCGGCAACAATACAATACATAGGAGCGAAGGCATTTTATGTGAGGAGTAATAATAAATCATATATCGATAGTATCACATTAGAGGATAACTCCCAATTGACAACGATTGGAGATTCCGCTTTTTACAGGGTGGACTATAATGAGAATTTTGATGCCGGTGAGTTTTCCATACCAGAAGGAGTGACAACAATAGGAAGTTATGCATTTTATCAGAGCAGGTTTTCGCATTTAACAATACCGACATCCGTAACCAGTATCGGAGATGCCGCATTTGAAAGTATTGCAAGTCTCACGTGGGTAAAAATTGGCTGTGAGGACATACCTGTAGAGTGTTTCAAGAGTTGCTCAAGTCTTGAAACAGTAATAATAACAGATAATGTTAAGACAATTCAGTATAATGCTTTCACGAGCGATAAAAACCTTGCAACCGTATATTCACAAGGTATGACTCCAGCGACATGTGTTGCAAAGAGCGGTAGCAGTAGTATTAATACTTTTGAACTGTGTTCAAATTGTTGGTTGGTGGTTCCGGAGGATGCGGCTTTTAACTATGATACGAAATATACAACAAACGACAGTCAGGGCTATTATGAAGGCACAAAGTGCGATATAGAAGATTGGAGTGATATAGGGTATCAGATGCGGGAGGACACTGTAACGATAACGATCACCACAGAAGAAGGATACGTTACGCATTACAGTCCATATTCATATACATTGCAGCCAGGGCTGGAGGGAGGTGTTATCACTGCTGCCGATGAAAAAGGCACTCTCACGATAGACTGGTGCTATGATGGAAACAATGAGTCAAAAAACACAGTTCCGGCGGGGACGGCAATATTAGTGAGAGGGCCGAAGGATTCTGTAGGCGCCACATACGCCAATCCCACCATCAATACCGATGATACAACGTATCCTAAACCAGGAACAAATATTATGTTCGGCACGGTGATAAGAAGCAATAATAATAATAACGAGAGTTATGGAGATGTGAATTACAAAGATGATACATCCCAAAACAGTAATTATTATTATTACAAGTTATCCTATCGCAGTTCTGATAAAGACGATCTTGGTTTCTATTGGGCAGGAGAGGGAGATGGAGTTACAACAGATGGCGGAGCATTTACTGTGGAAGGAACAAACGACGGAAAGAGTACGACATACAGTTCAGGTGTAAAGCTCGCATGGTTGGTAATACCGAAGAGTACATTCACAAGTATTCAAAAAGCCAAGCAGACATATTATCCACTTGAAATAAATTCAACCGGTATTCAGGCAGTGGAAACCGTTGGACAGGGAATACACTCTACCGATGAGATTTACAACATTGAGGGAATGCGTGTGAATGATATGTCGAGAAAAGGCATTTATATAATTAACGGCAAAAAAATTCTGCGTTGAGAATTAAAAAGCGCAATAAGGATATTTGAAAAAGACTTTTGTCAAGGTTATATTGTTTTCTGTTTTGTGCTAACAACATAACCTATATATGGGCTGGCTTCCCCCATGAGGCCAGCCTTTTTATTGCAACATTCGGTGAAGTTACCCCAGTTGTGTTCCATTCAAAAAAACACATAAGATATTGACCTAAATCAACCAGTTTGATAAAGGTCAAAATAATGATAGTAAATCAGTGATTTTCAAAATTCCGTTCTCTAAATTCAATTTTCCAGCATTATCTTTGCACCAGGAAAGAAAAAGGATAACAAGGATAACATAACAAAAGGATGTGAAGGCACATCTTGCAAGTAGAATTAAAAGAAGAAAGGAAACGAGTCATGAAAAAGATTGTGAACAGGATTTTAGAGAGCAAGAAATTCAACAGGTATTGCGTTAATGTACTTAGGATGTACAATTTCGGACGAGTGAACATGCCGGTATAGCTTCCGGTTTTTAATAAACGAGCAGGACTGATTGGCGGGAAGAAGCGTTAAATCAGTCTTGTTTTTTTGTTTTTTCATTTTCATTTGAATAAACGGAGATTTTTCATTACTTTTGTTTTCGTTATGAGGAAGAACGTTTTTTTACTTGCGCTATTTTTTGCCATGGTGGTTGTATCGTGCAATATGGATGCGCGACACAGGCAGTTGATTGGCGGGATAAAGGATGCCATTGACAGGGAATTGTCAAAATCGGATGGCACGTTAGAGGAAGATAAAGACACCATACCGTATGTAGAGCCGATAGACGGATTAGAGTTGCCCGCCACCCTTTCAGGCGTGCCGGAGCAGATATTGAGACGCACGGGTTACACGGTGTCGTACAACAGCAGTACCCTGATACCCAATTGGGTGGCATGGCACCTTACGGCGGAGCATACAGAAGGAGCGGCAAAGCGGCCTCGCAAGGCGTTCCATGAAGACACGGAGGTCCTGGAGCCACGAGCCGTTGACTGGGACTACTACAATTCCGGTTACGACAGGGGGCACATGTGTCCGGCGGCGGACAACAAGTGGAGTGCGACGGCCATGAGCGAGTCGTTTCTGTTTACCAATATCTGTCCACAGAATCGCAATCTGAATGCAGGAGATTGGAGTGAGCTTGAGACTTCGTGCAGGCGTTGGGCGAAGGAATATGGAGACATTTACATTGTATGCGGTCCGATATTGTATAAGGGAAAGCACAAGACGATAGGCGACAACAAGGTTACGGTGCCGGAGGCATTTTTCAAGGTTGTCCTCTGCATACAAGGGCCACCGAAGGCGATAGGCTTTATATACAAGAACGAGCGTGGTGACCGTCCGCAGGGAGACTATGTGAATAGCGTTGACGAGGTGGAGCGTATCACGGGATTTGACTTTTTCCCCTTGTTGCCAGATGACGTTGAGGAGCGTATAGAAGCGACGTGCAATCTTGATGACTGGTATAGTAAGGAAGATGCGAAGAAAGCGAATGTATCGAAAGAGGCGGAGGGGAGTGTTGAAGACGATATTTAGAGCCGATGAAATGTAAAAAAATACAAAAATAGCACCTCAAAGCGAATAAAATGTTTGGAAATTAGTTATTTTTGTAAGCTGAAATCAATAATACGCACATAAATAGGAGTGAAAAAAGCGTGAAGATAAGAGAAGTGGTAGATGCCCTTGAACGATTCGCTCCTCTGCCCTTGCAGGAAGGCTTTGATAATGCGGGTCTGCAGGTAGGACTGACAGAGGAGGAAGTATCAGGGGCTTTATTGTGCCTTGACGTTACCGAAAAGGTTGTGGAGGAGGCAGTTGGACTTGGATGTAACCTTATTGTGAGTCATCATCCATTGATTTTTCATGCACTGAAACGTATTTCGGATGCAGACTACGTGCAACGCATTATACTCAAAGCTATTGAGAACAAGGTAGCCGTGGTGTCGATGCACACCAATTTTGACAATGCCATGAATGGCGTGAATTTCAAGATTGGGGAGAAGATAGGTCTGGGCGGTTGCCGTTTTTTTGCCTCAAAGGTTGTGGATGGTATAGAGTGCGGCAGTGGAGTCATTGGGAGTCTATCGGAGCCGATGTCCTCAAGAGATTTCATCGAGATGTTAAAGAGCACGTTTGATGTTGACTGTGTGCAGTGCAACCAACTGTTGCGTCGCAAGATAGAGAAGGTTGCGGTATGCGGTGGAGCCGGTGCATTTCTGCTTACCGATGCCATTGCCAACGGCGCAGACGCTTTCGTGACGGGGGAGATGCACTACCATGACTATTTCGGTACGGAGCAGGCGATACAGATAGCCGTGATAGGTCATTACCAGAGCGAGCAATATACCAATGAGATATTCAAAACAATAATCGAGGGGCGGTGTCTGGGCGTGAGGGCATATCTCACAAAGACGAACACCAATCCGATAATCTATTTATAAAAATGGCAAAGAAAGACCCAACAGACTTATCAGTGGAGGAGAAGCTGAAAGCCCTCTACCAGTTGCAGACCACCTTGTCGGCTATCGACGAGAAAAGAGCACTTCGTGGCGAGTTGCCACTTGAGGTGCAGGACCTTGAGGATGAGATTGCCGGTCTCACCACCCGTATTGAGAATATCGGTAACGATATCAAGGAGTTTCAGACTGCTATCAGTCAGAAGAGAGCAGATATCAATGAGGCTCAGACCAGTGTGGAGCGTTACAAGTCGCAACTCAACGATGTGAAGAACAACAGGGAGTATGACACACTCAGTAAGGAGATAGAGTTTCAGACACTTGAGATAGAGCTATGCAACAAGAAGATCAAGGAGGCCACCACCAAGGTAGAGGAGAAGCAGGCAGACTTGAAGGCAGCTGAGGAGCTTATTTCAGACCGCAGGATTGCTCTTGAGGAGAAGAAAAGCGAGCTTGACGAGATAATGGAGGAGACGCGTGTTGAGGAAGACAGGCTAAAGGAGAAGGCAAAAGACTTGGAGCAGCGTATTGAGCCACGTCTTCTGACGAGTTTCAAGCGTATCCGCAAGAGTGTGCGCAACGGTCTTGGTATTGTGTATGTGCAGAGGGATGCCTGTGGTGGTTGTTTCAACAAGATACCACCTCAGAGGCAGTTAGACATCAAGATGCACAAGAAAATCATTGTCTGTGAGTATTGTGGACGTATAATGGTAGATCCTGAGTTGGCGGGTGTCAAGGAAGAGAAGCCTATGGAAGAGAAGCCGAAGGCAAAGCGTACAATCCGCAGGCGTGCTACAAAGTCGGAGGATACCCCTATGGAGGAGGCATGAAAATGAAAGTCATAAAAATTAACCAATTTCAAATAAAGAATTACCATGGCAGATACTAATAGGAAAAACGGCAGCGTTGTGGCAATCATTACGATGATGTTCATTTACGCGATGATATCGTTTGTTACCAATCTTGCCGCCCCTGTGGGAGTGATATGGAAGAATCAGCCAGAGCTGATGGGCAGCAATTTTCTTGGCATGATGGGCAACATGATGAACTTTTTGGCATACCTGTTCATGGGTATTCCAGCAGGGAAGATGCTTGTCAAGTTCGGTTATAAGAAGACTGCGATGGTAGCTATCGCAGTAGGATTTGTAGGAGTGCTGATACAGTTTCTTTCCGGATTTCCATCAGGCATCACCGGTTTTGTAGTATATCTTTTGGGAGCATTCATCTGCGGTTTTTCCGTCTGCATGCTCAACACGGTGGTCAATCCGATGCTCAATCTGCTGGGAGGCGGAGGCAACAGAGGCAACCAGTTGAACCTTATCGGAGGCACGTTCAACTCGCTCGCCGGTACGCTGACACCAATGCTGGTAGGAGCACTTATCGGAACGGTAACGAAAGATACATCCATGTCGGACATCAACCTTGTGCTGTTTATAGCCATGGCGGTGTTTGCATGCGCTTTTGTAATACTGTCGTTCATTCCTATTGCAGATCCAGAGATGGGCAAGGCAACAGTCAACACGGTGTTTGAGCACAGTCCGTGGGCTTTTCGTCACTGCACGTTGGGAGTCATCGGAATCTTCGTGTATGTGGGAGTTGAGATAGGAGTGCCGGGGACGTTGAACTTCTACATCTCAGACGTAAGCGATAAGGGAGCAGGGGGGCTTATTGCCAATGCCGCTGCTGTAGGCGGATTTGTTGCAGGCACATATTGGCTGTTGATGCTTGTTGGTCGTTTTGTAGCTGGTTTCATTGCCGACAAGGTGTCCAGTCGTGTCATGATGATTGCAGTATCTTCGGTGGCAATCATTCTGATGGTAATCGCCATGTTGTCCTCAAAGACAATAACCACCACGATGCCAGTGTTCACTGGTACATCATTCACTATGGTGACAGTGCCGATCAGTGCGTTGCTTCTTGTGCTTTGCGGCTTGTGCACATCAATAATGTGGGCGAGTATCTTCAACCTTGCCACGGAGGGGCTTGGCAAATATACAGCAGCCGCATCAGGACTGTTTATGATGATGGTAGTGGGAGGCGGTATCCTCCCGTTGCTGCAGAATTTCATAGCAGACAAGACGGGTTATATGATTTCGTATATCGTACCATTGCTTGCACTTATCTATTTGCTTTATTATGCACTTTTAGGCTGCAAGAATGTCAACAAGGACATACCGGTTTGAGTGAAGAGTGAAGAATTCGATGCGGCTGAAGCCGAAAGTATTCTAAGCTAAAAATTAAAAATTAAAAGTTAAAAATTCTATTTTGTTTGAATGAATGGCTTACTTGAAAAATTGTTAAGAAAACGTTTTTCTCATACAAGCAGAATTTTAGCAAAATAGAATTTTTTGTTATGAGAATCCAGAGCAAACTTGGCAATGAGAGTCTTTTGGAGCGCAGGAAAACAGCTTTTCTGTGTTCCAGGATGGTGTCGGATGCCGTTACGGTGGCCGTGAATGGTTGGCTTGATACATTGTCGGTGGAGACCGACTGTGTGATGTGCGGCAATCATTCGCCGATGGAGAAAGTGGTGTTCGAAAGACTTCTGAGAGATAAGGTTCCCGCTATATTGGTTCTTGCAGAGGCGTTGCACGAGTTTTGGGATGCCCAAGTCGAGGCAGCTTTGCGCGAGGGCAGGTTGCTTATAATCACTCATTGTGATGCTGGAGTACATACAGTTTCATCCCGTTCAGCATTTGACAGGAATTTGCTCATGCTGATGCTTGCAGACAAAATAGTTATCGGTTTTTGCAAGAAGGGCGGCAATTTGGAGCGAGTCCTTGCCGGGTTTGGCAATGTTACCTATCTGTACCGGCAGGCGCAGGAGATAGGGAGAGCTACTGAGCCAGTTGGGGTTTCACGATATACGGAAAAAGATAATTACTTGAAGGAGAGCGGAATATGGAGTAAAGAGGGGAGTTATGCCAATGGAAGCGTAACTGTAGAGTTGAACAGATATGGCAAGGAGGCCTATTTGAAGATAATTCAGGAAAGTGGGACAACAAGAGGCGTTTTAGGCGAGCGGCTGACGTTCAACCGTGGGGAATTTGCTGTTTTCCACCGAGCCATAAAGCATTTAAAGGAGACGTTCAACGCTACAGAAGAAAGACACGACAGTATAGTTGTAAAGTCAGAGAGCGGTGAAGTAACAGTGGATTACGAGCAGGATGATAACTGTGGGGTGTTTGTAATGATGCAGAGCAAGAGGCTTGCCAACAAGCAGTTGCGGGAGCGAGAGGTAAGAATACAGGTGTCAGAATTTCCAGCTTTTTGTGAGATGTTGGATATGGCGGCCAGTCAGTGGAAGTTGTAACAGGGGAAAAAGTCCAATCACACATTCCTGTTTGTTTCTGCTATTTGTGAATAGTCAGGAATGTCATTCAGAAACGAATAAGTTTTGTTGTTGTAGTCCATTTTGCAGCAGTAATGCTGCATACCGTTGCTGACGATGAGATAATCCACGTGAAGCAGCATATTATAAGCCGAAATTTGGTCGAAAACCTTTTGTGAAATGGAGATAGAAGGAGCTTTGTATTCAATGAGCAATACAGGTTTATAAAGTTTATTCATGAGCAGGCTGTCGCATCTTAGAGTTTTTTCTCCTATATGTATAGTTACCTCATTGGCGAGCAGAGCGTAGGGATAACTCTTGTGTCGTATAAGGAAGTTGATGAAGTGCTGTCGTACCCACTCCTCTGGTGTGATGACCACATATCTACGCCGCAGAATGTCGAAAATGAGCGGTTTGCCGTTTAGAATGGTGGTTTTTATTGGGTATTTGGGTAGGTTTAATGAGTACATTTTATTAATTTTGCAAAGAGAAAGCACATACATCATTGCAAAGTTAGTAATTATTGTGTAAAAAGGAGAATGTTTGCGGTGATTTTTGCGGCAGACAATCAATTGCAGTAAATATGGCGGTAAAGAAAACGGCGACATATAGAGAAATAATGAGCGACTTGCAGGCAGGGAAGTTCATGCCTGTGTATATCCTTATGGGAGAGGAGGCCTATTATATAGACAAGATTTCCGACTATATTGCTGAGAATGCCTTGAAGCCAGAGGAGCGAGACTTCAACCAGTCGGTTGTTTTTGGTACAGACGTTACGTCAGGCCAGATAGTGGATTTGGCACGTCAGTTTCCGATGTTAGCGGATCGTCAGGTGGTGATAGTGAAGGAGGCCCAGAACATAAAAAACTGGGAGCGGCTTGAAATATACGTTGAGAAGCCGGTGCAGACCACGGTGTTAGTGATATGCTACAAGAATGGCACTATAGACAGGCGCAAGAAGATTATCACAAATGCAGCGTCAAAAGGGGTGGTTTTCGACAGTAAGAAGAAGTGGGATAATGAATTGCCAGTTTTCATCAAGGAATATGTAAATGCGAAGGGAGCTACTATTGATGATAAGTCAGTCAGTCTTTTGTCAGACCATATCGGTAATGATTTGAGCCGCATGTCAAGTGAGATAGACAAGTTGCTTTTGTGCCTTTCAGAGGATGCCAGGAGCATAACATCAGATTTGGTAGCAGAAAAGATAGGAGTGAGCAAGGACTTCAACGGATTTGAGTTGAGGAGTGCCATTATCAACAAAGACATCTACAAGGCCAATCGAATAGTGGAATATTTCAAGGGCAATCCGAAGGCGGAGAGCGTTTACATTCTGATACCCACGCTGTTCTCATATTTTCAGAATTTGCTTATTGCATATTATGCACCACAACCAAAGACGAGCCGCGACATAGCCAATTGGCTTGGAATGAAGAGCGAGTGGGGAGTAGGGGATTACATCACCGGTATGAGGAAATACAGTGCAAATAAAGTGGTAGATATAATCACGAAACTAAGGGAAACGGATGCCAAAAGCAAGGGTTTGGACAATCCGAACACACTGATAGGAGACCTATTGACCGAGCTTATTTTCTTCATTATGCATTAGAATAGAGCTATTTCATGCTGTATTTTTTCTATTTCAGCATTTTTTTGAAGCACAAAAAACAAGGTAAAGTCGTTATAAATCAACAAGTTTTGTAAATTTTGACGTTTCCAGAATCGCATGATTCCGCACAGTATTTATCATGTTTCGGAATATCGTAAAAAGCACGTTTTTTTGATGAAAACGCCCCTTTGGATTTAGTATTAACATTTATTTATATTTACAAGTGTAACATTTCCAAACCTGACAATAAAACCCAAAACCAACCCCCCAACACGCAAACA
>JAJPZD010000033.1 GCA_021204605.1 Prevotella sp. | reverse complement strand
TTGGACGAGGGTTCGAATCCCTCCAGCTCCACCCTCAATATCAAGGCATTCCTATTTTTTAAAGGATGCCTTTTTGTTTTACCTGACACATATAAGATATACTATGAAATGTTATAATAGGTTTTTGCTGACGTTATCGCTATTGCTGTTCTGCTGCTACATTCTGGCAGATGAAACAGTATCAAACTCCATACCCACCAAAAATGAAGTCGGGGCTGCTGCCTTGCCTGCCAGCATATTGCCTGTAGATGAGACTCCTTTCAAGATGAACAGGCTGTTGCGCCCGAAATTCCCTGACCGTCAGGTGATAATCTCAACAGATGATTTATCCGAAGATGGGAAAATCACTCCCACCATAAACAATAAAATTGCAGATCTGTCAAAAAAAGGCGGCGGAACAGTGGTTGTCCCCTCCGGCAACTGGCTGTCGGGCAGAATAACTCTGAAAAGCAATATCAACCTGCTATTAGAAGAAGGTGCGACTATCGTGTTCTCCGATGATATCGACGATTATCAGCCTGCCGTGTTCACACGACATGAGGGAATAGAGGTCATGGGAGCTGGGGCTTTCATCTATGCTAACGGCGCTAAGAACATCGCTCTCTCCGGTAATGGCGTGATCATGGGCCCGCCAATGGACTCTCCAATGCGCTCTTTACCCAACGGAAACAGTGTGGTCGAAAACGATATCCCCTACTCCACACCTGTCGTCCAAAGAATTTGCGATGGCTATGAGGGCAGGACTTTCTACCGCCCAAAGGCTTTCTCCCCTATCAACTGCAAGAACGTGCTGGTGGAGGGGGTAACATTCGAGCGCAGCCTACTGTGGAACGTAAACCCTGTTTATTGCGAGAACGTCATAATACGTGGAATAACAGTGAATTCCGTGGATGTGCCAAGCGGCGACGGGATAGACATCTCCTCGTGCAAAAACGTACTGATAGAATATTCCTCTCTTAGTTGCGGCGACGACTGTTTCACACTGAAATCTGGACGGTGTGAGGACGGTTTAAGGGTCAACAAGCCCACAGAAAACATACTGATACGCTATTGCTTGGCCGTTGGTGGGCACGGCGGTATAACCTGTGGCAGCGAGACAGCAGGGGGGATAAAAAATGTCTATCTGCACGACTGCGTGTTCGACAATACCCGCAACGGCTTCCGCTTCAAGACAAGACGCAACCGAGGCGGCACTACAGAAAACATTCTCTATGAAAACGTCAGGATTATCAATATGCGAGAGGCCTTCACATGGGACCTCCTCGGCACACCGGAATATATGGGCGAACTGGCACGCCGCTTTCCTCCTCTCGACATAACTCCCCTGACTCCTACCGTCAAAGACATCACAATACGAAATTTCATAGTGGAATCAACCGACCGCCTGCTGTCTATTAACGGCATACCGGAAATCCCTTGCGCAAATGTTCTCCTTGAAAACGGCAACGTAAAAACTAACGAAATTATCAGAACTCTCAACGATGCCGACGGTATCACTCTTAGAAACATGACTGTCCAGGCTACCAACAATCATATAAAAATTGACGACAGCCGCAACGTGATCTTCGATAACATAACTTTCTATGTCCCTCAAAATGCCCTTGACTTGGATATGAAAGGCGAAAAAACAGCAAATATCATTATCAGGAACAATAATAATGACGAGGATATTATCTGCAAAGGGGGAATAAACAAGCTAAAATAATAGCTCTCGACATTTACCTCTGTCAGTCTGTATTTCCGTATTTAATTTTCGCCTCGTATGAAATGGTGAAATCCGCGATAAAATAACTCTGACTGTCGGGTATTCCTAACTGTGCCTGATAACGAAACCCCTTATCATCGAATTTGTCAAGCACTATATCACTTAATATGCATTGGTCAAGCATCTGATTAGGAACAGCGTATGAAAAGTCGCTCTTCCTGAAATCCTTTGAGAATATGCTATTTGCCCCTGAATATATGCTGATATGAACGATGTTATCATAATAGACATTCTCCACCTCAAGACCATCATCATTGTAGGATGACTTGTACACCTGATATGTGGTGGGATTTACCTGCACATAGCAATGATACCTCTTGTCGGTATAGTTCACAACAGTGTCTCTCTTGATTAATGTGTTCTGGTTGATCACTATGACATTCTCATGAACAAACAACAATGAATCACTCGGATTCTCGCTCTTTACCAACCTTATGACATCGCCATTGCCGTTCTCAAACTCAAATATGTCCTCTTCCTGACGGATAATCCGGTATTTGGAGATATTGCTCCCCTCCAACACCAATGTATCTCGTATAATCCGGAAACTTACTGCTCGACTCGTTGAATCTGGATAATAAATGGTATCTCCCCTTACACAAAAAGAAACATCTCCCTCGTTGGCATCTATCCAAATGCCTTCAAGCATAGCCTTTGCGTTAGCATCTTCCGTTTCCTCCTCCTGCCTCTGCGCACCATTGCCGCATCCTATAAGAAACAAGCAGCCCAACAGTGCAAGATATATAGTGTATTTTGCCATTTTCCTATCCTATAAAACAGTCGCCTCGCTGTTTATGACTTGTCCTTCCGCAAACAAATAACGTATCTCGCTTACAACTGTTTTTTTCACATTGCAAAATTATATATTATTATCCTAATAACGCAACCTGTTTTGATTTTTTTATCCTTATTAATAATCTCACACTTTGTTTTTATACCAAAAACAACTAATTTTGCATGTGTGATTGAGTTGGAAAGACATATTGAAATTTTGCTGCTTAGCAACGACTGTGTCATTGTGCCTGGCTTCGGAGGCTTCACGGCTAACCATACTCCTGCTATGTATGACGACCGTGACGGCTTGTTCCTGCCTCCACTCAGAACATTAGGATTCAATACACGCCTCGACAAAAATGATTTCCTGCTCGTTCAATCGTATGCAGAGGCTTACGACATCAGTTACCCCGAAGCCTGCGCTCGCATTGAAAACGACATCAACGAAATCAGACAGCAGATAAACAACAACGGATCCTACGAACTGAACGACATTGGCGTGCTGTATCTCAATGACAACGGCAACTTGATGTTCTCCCCTTGCGAGGCCGGACTACTCACCCCCCAACTCTACGGCCTCGGCTCTTTTGAAATGGAACGCGACGCCATGCAATACTCTCAAGAAGAAAAGCATTCTGATAATGTTAATGATAATGACGATGTCGTTTCTGTCAGTGTCAACACTTCTCCTTTTGATGAACAGCATGAGGAAATACCTCTACAGCATGCCAAACAAGAGACTAACGATGACACAGCCTCCGGTGATAAGGTGCTACACATAAAATTCAGCACACTCAGAAATGTTCTCATCTGCCTGATTACTTTCTTAATTCTCTTCGCCGTGGCTATTCCCGTCAATAAAAACAACCCTGTGAATGTTTGCAATATCGATAATGGTTTCTTCAAACATTTGTTTACTGATGGCCTTGACAAAATTAAAAACCAAAAAGCTGTAAAACTTAATAACGACAAGCAAAAAACTGAGACTCCAGAAAAAACAGACATCCCTGAAACGATTACTGAAAACAACACAGGACAACAGACAAAGACTCAAGAGGACTTTTTCTGCCTTGTCCTCGCCAGCAAGGTATCCAAGAAAAACGCTGAATCTTTCGTCTGTCAACTTAAGAACGAGGGATTTGAACAGACAAGGGTATTGACAGAAAACAAATCCATAAAGGTGATTTACGGTAGCTTTAAGTCTTTGAACGAGGCTTACAACACTCTTAACCGCCTGAAAAACAATATGTATTTTTATGACGCCTGGGTTTATCAGGTGAAAAATTGACATGAAACGGGTAAGATGTCCTAAATGCGACGGTTTCATAACTTTCGACGAAACAAATTATGTGGATGGACAGTCGCTTATCTTCCAATGCCCTGACTGCGGCAAGCAGTTTGGGATAAGAATAGGTAAATCCAAACTGAGAGACACGCGGAAAAACGAAAATCTCAACGTGAACATCGAGAATAACTCCTTCGGCTCTATTATTGTTATAGAAAATGTGTTCCATTACAAACAGGTTCTGCCTCTCAAATTCGGCGACAACACAATCGGCAGGTACATAAAAGGCAGCACAACAACCATACCCATAGAAACCAACGACCCAAGCATCGACATCAACCACTGCATATTAAACGTTTCTAAAGACATAAAAGGCAAACTGAAATACACCCTCCGAGACGGCCCAAGCAACACCGGCACTTTCGTGGATAACGAAATCCTGAAAAACAATGAACGCAGGATAATCTATAATGGCGCTCTCTTTACTATCGGCGCCACAAGCATTATCCTCAAGAAACCAGAGGAGGAATAACTCTCCCTGCCTATATGCTCCCTGCTCAATACGCGCTTATTTCTTCTCCGGAATAAACGTCTCGTAAGTCAAATCATCATAATATACTCTTATCTCCGTAATACGCCTCTGAGGTCTCTCTATATACTTGACCTCTGTCCTTATTTCTGGAGACAACTGACGGGTGACTGGAAGGACTGACTCTGACTGACCGGCTGCCTGACTGAAAAGATCCAGGCCTCCTTCCTCCTGTTGCTGATGGACCTCTGTATCGTCCCCGTCGTTGAACATCGTCCCATCTCCGAACATTAGCCAGTTGATGTTTATATTCGGAAACTTATTCCTTATCGCCTCGACTGTATTCAACGTCGGCCTCGTACGGTCATTGAAAATACTGCTCAACGAGGCTGTTGACAAACCGATATAATTTGCAAACTGCTGCTGAGTCATTTTCTGTGCCTCCATTATCTGCTTGATCCTGTCCTTCATTTCTGTAATGTTACTTCTTCTTAGCCTTTTTGGGCTTTTTTATTCGACTTTACAAAGGTAAATCTTTTTTTTGACCCATACAAGAAATGTAACTATGAATTTTTAAAGACAAACTGTTGGTTTATAAAAATATATTTATAAACCAAAACTATACAAATTCGT
>JAJPZD010000275.1 GCA_021204605.1 Prevotella sp. | reverse complement strand
ATAAATATGGAGAGGAAATTGAAAGCGTTAAATTTAGCGAGGATTCAGAATGGCTGAAAGTAGGGGAAGATGGCATTTCTATTGAAGTGTTTTCTAATAAAAGTGGAATCCCCGAAGAAGTATTACATGAAATACAGAATATATCTATATACGTGAACTTTGATGGTGTTAGAGAACATACATCTGATACGTTAAGACTTTCTGAAGAAGCAATCAACAAAATACAGAATGCTTTGCAACATGAATACATTGGTGCGGGTCGTGATTCTTTCAACATTCATGTGATAACGCCAATTCAATATCTCATGGCAGAATTAAAAGATGAACTTAGTAATGCTCGTACTGTTGACCAAAAGTTGGGTAAATATAGTGTATATGTGACAAAGGTGGAATCATCAGAGAAGGCTATTGATGAAATATTATCAGAAGCAAGTACAATATTACTTGAAAAGTCTGATTATGCGACGTTTCTTACATACTTTAAAGCCTATTCAGATAGACCAGTCTATAAAGATGTTGAAAATAAATTGAATGGCTTGAATAAAGCCCAAGAGGTTGCTGCCAACGAATTGCAATTAAAAAATGACGCAAATAAAAAGAAAGCACAACTTCAGTCTCTTGATTGTACGCCACAAACTTTGCAAGCTGTGAAGAAATGGTATGACGGACTTGATGTTGATAGTTGCCAATAAGGTGTATAATTTCAGCTCTGCATTTGAAGTATATAACAAATTCTTTAATGCAACGAATATAGATGCAGTAAAAGCACTTTTAAACTACAGATCTTACTTCGGAAAAGAACAGTATGAAGTAATTAGTGCTGGTTTTTGTGGGGGTGCAGAAAAATTTAAAGCTTTAAGTAAAGGTAAAAGCCCTCTTGAATTTAGAAGTGCCTATTTTTTATTAAAAGATTGGTACGATATGAGATCAGGATTATAATACTTTCAGCCTTTAATTTGAAGATGTTTATTACATTGAGCGAATTAAAGCAAAAGGCTGATAATCAATATAATGCATTTCTCAAAGAAATCGAAGATAAGTTGTAAATCGCAATGGAAGAGATACATACGAAGCTATTACTGAAATCTTGTGAGGGATATGGTGTACAGTCGGGCAGTAACCTTATCCTTATTCAAGAAGAGTCGTTTGTTTTGAAGATGAACCAAACAACAGTTTATCTTTTAGACAAGCGAGGGCACATTGTATGCACCATTGTGAATAATCAGTTGGAGTATGAATCCGAGGACAATCAGGACCGCCGCTACCAGAATAATAGGAATGGTTTTGTGGTGGAGTGGAGTAATGAGGGTACCGTGTGTACGATTACGTGTTCTGCACGTCGGTCGATGTATGTTTTTGCGAATGCATTTTTTACTTTCTGTGACAGATGCGGTTATTGTGCGAGAATATTTGTCTATAAGATGAAGACATTTTTTGAATATTTGTCTTCCGGGTTCAGGAAGAGGAAAGAGAATACAGGAAACGTAAAAAAACTGGAGACGAATTATGAAATGTACTCATTATATAATAATACCAAGAAATTCAAGCAAAAGTTGCAAGCCAACACCTGTGACATGGATGTGCTACGGGAGGTGGCGGTATGGTGGGCGCAACTGAATGACGAGGAAATCAAGGCGGTAAAGCCGTTCTACAATTTCAGTCAGGCCATAGCGATGTATCGTCTTTTCTTCTTGGCTAAGAAGTGTGAAGATATGGGAAGGTTGCAGATTTGTAAAAACATATTCAGTAACCGTCAATTAAATGTAATCCGAGAATATGGCAAAAGCGAGAAAAGATTTAAGGAATGGAAATTCAAAATGGGAATGAGTTTCACAAAGCCTTATGAAAATATGTATCTTTTTTGAAAAACATTATTATTTATGTGTAAGAATCGGGTAGAATTTCATAATTGTCAAGGGTATGAGTTGCACATAGGCAAGACCAATGTAAAAATCATATCAGAATGGTTTGTTATGAACCTGATATCAGATGCCATATATTTCGTGGACAGTAGTTGTAATGTGGTATGCACAGTTCAGAAATTTATAAGAAATTTGAATAAAGAATGACAAAATAGGATGTTGCTATGAAAGAGATATCTAAACAGTCGCTGATGAAGATACATGATGTAATTCATGGTCAAAGTTATGTGAATATAAAGGCAAGGCTCAACAATTTGCTTCCAAAAGAATATTCAAGCGCATTCGCCAATATACATTTAGCAGGAACAAATGCAGCCTGGTATGGAGAGGACTCAATAGAGTATCTTCCATATTCCTCAGCTTCGGAAGTGGAGAAGGAAGAGATTGCAATATGGCTCGAGCAGTGCAAGAATGAGGTCTGTGAGACATTGGCAAGAGAAATGGCATACGTACATCTTTTGTTTATAATACCCTCTCAGGAAGAGATTTTCTGGTATCGTGATGAAAACGGTAACATTCATGTAACATTGGCTCAATGGGGTTTTGAGCCAAGATCCACTGGTAAGAAAGTGGATGTAATTGGAATGTTGCTGTCAGTGCCACGTAATTTGTCACAACAAAAAGTGAATATACATATAGATTATTCTGATAACTTGCCTGCGGGTGATACGCCATTTATATTACATTTGTTCAATAATACGAAAGAGTGCAAAACCGATGTTAAAGGTGATTTCTATTTAGGCACTTTATTCCAAAACAAATCTTTTGACATAGAGAATATGGATGGGTCAAATCACTTTGATTTCACCGTTGTCAAAGATGGTACCTATTCCGCCGTATTTGATTTGAATACGAAATACACCATTATAATTGAATACAAAGACGGGGAATGTATCCCCGATTATACATTCAAGGTGGATGGTGTAGATGTCAGGACAAATGAAGATGGAAAATATGAGAATGAACTCAAGCTGTTGCCTAACACCACTATTGATGTAGAGGCTGACAATTCCAAAACTACATATACCCTGAAAAGAAGTCCAGAAGACAACGTGTTTCATATTCAGATAGACAAACCAATTATAGACGAGCCAGTAATAACAAAAGAACCAGACATTAAAGAAAAACCTATTCAACAACCAGAACCGAAATATGTTTACTTGAAAGTGCTTGATTTCGACGGTAAGCCGTTGCCTGATATGCCTCTTGCCATAAAGTGCAAGGCAGGTGAGACGATAAGCACTCAGACCGACGGGCAAGGCGTGGCTAAGATAGATAAATCCCTGCTTGATGAGAAAAAGAAATATCGTGTTGTATTCAAAATCACACCTGAATACAGAAAGAACTTAAATAAAAATAAGGACAGCAATGAAAAATAAGGATTTCAACTACAATAAAAAATTCAGTTATTCTGACCAACAGGATAATTACACCATTCAAATAAAGAAACGCAATTTGAAATGGCTGTGGCTATTGCTGCTGCTTCCATTATTGTTGTTGTTAGTGAATTGTGAGAGGGATATCACCGTCCATACAAGAGATGCCGTTTCAAAGGAGGACATCCCTTACGTAAACACGTCAATTGACTACACGGCTCACCATTTGTATAAGGATGGGAGCTTCTTTGTGAATGAGAAAATCCATAGGGAGATACAGACCGATGACAGAGGTAAGGGTGTGTTCGAGAAATTGCCATGCAGCGTTTTCTCTTATATCTTCTACGCCTTCAGCCATGCAGCCTTCACTACCACGGAGGATTGCTATACCCAAGAGAAAACCCCAGACAAGAGTCTGTTTCATTACACATGGAACAAGACTATCAAGATGAAGCCAAAGACAGCCGACTTGGAATTGTCTGTTGTGGATAGGGAGACGGCAGAGCCTGTTGCCGGAGCCACAGTTATCTATGAGTATAACCTAAGTGGGACAGACGTGAAAGATTCATTACAGACTACCCCTGCCGGCACCTGCACGATAAAAGGCGTGCCTCAATGTGGAGATGTCATGCTGTCAAAAGTGTATTGCTATGGCTATGCCGACACTACCAACGTGCAGATGCACGTGCCGACCGTATTGGCGAATACAGACTCTGCAGTAGTAAAGCTGACGCCTCTAAAACAGAGTTTTTCTTACTTCGTGAAAAACAAATACACAAAGGAGCCTATACCGGGGGCGACGGTTGACGTAACGCTCACGACGAGCAACGGCAACGTTCTACGAGGAAGGTCAACCACCAATGTTGACGGCAAGGGACTTGGTGTCTATGAGGATGCATTCGTGTTGGCCAACGTGGACTTGAAAGCATCAAAAACACACTATAAAGACGGCTATTTGGAGAAACAATATACGGTGGACAAGTTTGCCGTCTTGCCTGATGACGAGAGGACTGTTTACTTGGAGCCGGAGCCATATATGGAGCAGTTTCAGAATGTGGATTCCGTAACCAATCTTCCTATCGCAGGTGTAACCAATGAGATACAGATTAATTCCATAAGCGGCAAGACAGAGACGCTTACCGAGACGAGCAACAGGAACGGCGTATTCTATATCAAGGCAATGGAGGGGGATAAGATTGAAATCAATTCAGAGTTGGCCAACTACTATGTTCCGAAGAAAACCACGATCAAGTCGTTCTCCAAAGGCGAGATTATCAAAATGCAACCGAAAACGACAGATTTGACATTCAGGACAATCGATGGTGAAACGGGAGAGTTGTTGCCGGAATGTACGCTGCAAATCACCACGTCAGTGTCGAATGTCACCCAACCCGTTTCAAGCGGTAACGGAATGTTTACGGTCAAGAATGTATTTGTGGGAGAGAATATAAGTATTACGGCATCAAAAGCTGAATACACCACAAATTCAACAACAGTTCGTAATGCAAGGGTTATTGATCTGATGAACGCTTCACAGGAAAGGCGAGATATACCATTGAATGTCAACCTGCCTCCATGTGATGCCGGAAGCCAAGCTGAAAAAAATCTCTCTGCGGGTACTGTCTCTCCTCCAAAGTCGTACAATATGGGTGTTAAACAGGGTACTTTCACAATAACATACTCAACAGGGGATAGTTGTTCTGATTGTATAGATATTTATAATCATAATCCTGGAGAGAATCCCTATTCTGGTAAGAAAGTATTTTCTTCAGGACAGGTAGTTACTGATGGTGACAGAAGAGCTACAGTCTCGTTCTCCAATGGCAGTGTTATCACCGTTATAGTAACAACAGGACCCGATGATGGCTCTGATTGGAGTTACTATATAGGTTGTCCTAACCCATAGAGATTTTGTTACTAAGATAATACAAATGTTTAAGAATACATTAACAGCATTCTTGGAGAAGATTATCGATAATCGATATAAGGTTTTAATCTGTGTCATAATCCCGATAGCTACTTTTGTCTTGGGGGTGTTGCTTGCGCCCTATTTCTCGAAGCGGCAAAAAACCATAATCGGTGATGAGAGCCATTATATATTGGTTGATACCGTCGGTATGAGATTTCCAAATGGTGATGTTTACGACGGCACAATCATTGCGGGCAGCAAGAAGCGGCATGGCTTTGGCAGGCTGACGGGAAGTGATGGCTCTGTTTATGAAGGTAACTGGAAAGAGGACAAATTGCCGTATGGTCAACGTACCACTTCCTCATCGGTCTATACCGGCAGATTCAATTCAGCATTGGATAATCATGGCTTCGGAATAGTAACATATACACCGCAATACATAGCTGGAAAGAGAAAGCAGGGTGTGGCAGACAGAGACATCATAGCCGTTTATATCGGAAATTGGAACTGTAACATCAAAGAGGGGATAGGCCGCTCCGTGAAAGTTGACGGCAGTATGGATTTCGGGATATACTCGAATGGCGTGTTGCAGGAGGTTGAGGGGACCAACTACAGGATCGGCGGTTGTGTATATGGTGTTGATGTGTCTCATTACCAGTCGGATATCGATTGGGACAATGTCGCTCTATACTGTGATAATGAGGGGAGAGTTTACAGCAGTGCTCCCGAAGAAAAGAAATATATGCAACCAGTATTCTTTGCATATATCAAGGCGACGGAAGGCTCTATGATACAAGATAAGACATACAGTGTCAGGTCTGTCGAGGCAGAAAGGCACGGAATAGTGAAAGGTGCATATCATTTTTTCCATTTGACAAGCAGCGTGGACGAGCAAGTGAAGAATTTCACAGAAACGGTGAATTGGACAGAGGGAGACTTGCCGCCAGCATTGGACTTGGAGATAGAATCGGAAATAAAAGAATATGGGAAGGAAAAATTTGTAGAGATGGCTCTCACCTGGTTGGAAAAAGTGGAAGAGAACATACATGTCCGTCCTATAATATATACTCGCGAAAGTATAAGGAGCAAATATCTTAATGACGACAGGTTTAAAAAATATGATTTTTGGATTGCCTCATATAAAGAGACAGACCCTGCCAATTTTGACTGGCATTTCTGGCAATTGACAGAAAAGGGTGTGATGAATGGATACAATGATGGGAAGATAGACATTAATCTTTTCAAGGGAGATTACGCCTCGTTCAAAAAATATTTAAAAATATAATAATACTGTTTAAAGAGGGTTACTTTTAGTGTAAGAGAGCCATAAATAAGAGAATAACGTCAAAACGGCAGATTGAAAATGTGTCATACACGCAATGGTGCGATAAAACAAGAAAATATCTTTTGCATTGACAACATATTGGGAGTTGGGGTTTATGCGACAGATAACAGATACGAGTTTTGAAATGAACAGATTTACACAAATAGTCATTGGCGTAATGCTTGTGCTTGCCTTTACGACTGCCCGTGCCCAGACAAAACGAGCTCTTGTCATAGGACTGGGGCAGCAGGAGGATGCCGCCTGGAATAAGATCAATGGAGATAAAGACGTGCCCTACGTGGAGGAGATGCTCAAAAAGGCAGGTTTTAATTCCATAACCAAACTTGTTAACAATCAGGCGACAAAGGCGGGCATTGTGAATGCGTTCAAAAGTATGAAGGCATCGTGCAAGGCGGGAGACGTGGTGTATATCCACTATTCGGGCCATGGTCAACAGATGGGTGATGTGAACAATGATGAGGAGGACGGTCTTGACGAGTGCTGGATACCCTACGATGCATACCGGATGCCATGCGACAAGGATCGTGGCGAGAAGCACCTGACCGATGATGAGGTAAACATATACCTGAACGCCATTCGGGATAAGATTGGAGACAGAGGAAAGTTGCTTGTGGTGATAGATGCCTGCCACAGTGGAGATGGCACACGGGGCTTCGATGATGATGAGGTGGAGCGCGGTGTGCCGGATATCTTCGAGGCTATCAAGACGCTGTTCAGGCAATCCACCGACAGCAAGGGAGAAAAGGAGGTAAATCCCAATGCCGTGCCCAATGCGGAGCGTTGGATAACCATCAGCGCATGTGAGAGCGACCAGGTGAATATAGAGATGTCAAGTCCTGTAGTAGGGAAATTGACCTACGCCTTGTACAAGGAGATACAGGAGACACCTACGTGCAGCAATGACGTTCTATACAGCCGGTTAAAGAAGTTTGTCAGTTCAAATACAAGCAGACCACAAAGGCCGGTACTGTCAGGAGAGACGAAAAGCTATAATATAACGGATATACTACGATAATGGCAAAGATAGTGAGGATGCGTACACCGGTGCAGCAGA
This sequence comes from Prevotella sp., assembly GCA_021204605.1. Classification (GTDB taxonomy): domain Bacteria; phylum Bacteroidota; class Bacteroidia; order Bacteroidales; family Bacteroidaceae; genus Prevotella. The sequence goes on along the minus strand of JAJPZD010000275.1, from coordinate 13,291 downwards.
AAGAAGCTAAGCTTATTGCCGGGATGTATGCCAAGTCGAAAAGGGAACAGCAGGAGCTTTATGCCTATTGTTTCGATTATTTTCATGCGAATTACAGGGGTGTGTTCTTTGCGAATGACGATGATGCGGCGGAGATATTCCAGAATACGTTCATCGCATTCTGGGAGAATATCGAGAAACGCAAGATATATGAAGATGGAGGCATTGTGAAGGGTAAGGATGGTCAGCCGCTAAGCGGCAGTGTCCTCACCTATTTCATGGGCATTGCCAGGATAAAGTATTTGGAGTGGTCGCGGGTGCGTCCTACCTATTCTGACCCAGAGTCAGAAATGGGGCGCAAGATCAGGGAGGAGGGTTTTGACATGCAGCAATACATAAACATGCTATACGATAGCAGTGATAATGTGATGTTGGACATTATCGCCGACATCATATCCCACATGTCGCCACGTTGCAATGAGATTCTCACGAAATTCTATTATGAGGAGAAGAGTTTGGACAGCATTATGCAAGAGATACCCTCAATAGAATCCAAGGATGCCCTGAAGACCAAAAAGCATAAGTGCTTGGAGACATTGCGGAAGTCGGCCAAGGAAATCTACAATAAGTATTTGAACTCTTAACACGACTGAGATATGGATAAGAACTTTCAAGACAGAATAGACGAATTCCTGCTTCATGGCGACAAGTGGCCGGAGGAGGAAAAGGCGCGGTTCCTTAAAGAGGTGGAGGAAGACCCAGAGAAAAAGGAACAGTATGAATTGACGAAGAATGTCAAGGTGGCAATCACCAGTCGTGCAGAGAAAATGAAGGCCCTGTCGGCTTTCAGGCGGCAATACGACGAGGAGCACCGGGTTGCCGGGTTGCGCCCGATGGCAGGTGTTATACCTGAAAAAGAAGGGCAGGAAAAACAATCCATGATGGGACAAGCAAGGGCAGCACATTCCCGTGGCAGGCGCTGGCTGTGGATTACAGGCGTTGCCGCCGTGTTGGTTGTGGGTTTCTTTGTGATCGGTTCGTATTTCACGATGTCAACGTCTCAGGAGTCCTCTCCTGGAGAGATACGCGGTGATGAGGGAATTTTTAATAGTTCGGTGCCGTTGACAGCCCCCGATACGATAGAGGGCGATACTATTTATGAAGAAACCGACATTCAAGAAGAATTGCCATGAATAAACAGATACTTATGTTAGTTGCCCTTGTTTGCTTTTTTTTGCAGGCGAGGGCACAGTTATTGTCAGAAGAAGAGCTGATAGCCACGATGAACCGTGCCTTTGAGCTGAATAAAGGCAAGAATTATTCTGAGGCGCTTGATGATTTTCTGATTGTCAGTGAGGGCACAAGGGCGCAACGCACGGAAGATGAGAGGATTACATATAACATCAGTAAGACGATGGCATGCAGGTGTTATGAACATTTACAAAAGTACAAAGAGGCATACTTATTGGCAAAGAATATTCTGAAAGGCAACTTGAGTGAGGAGCAAAGGCAGGAGGCCGGCCAGTTGTATGCCAAAAACGGTGCTGTCTATGCATGTAGATTGATAAGAGGGAAAGAGACCGGTAAACCGGAATATGAATATGGGCGGGAAATTCTTAACGAGGTTGAGCCATACGCTGACGATACTGTAAGAAATTTTATATTGCCGAAGATACCCTTGTCGTGGTATCTTGAAGGTGCGGAGAGTTTTATCTCACATGATTTTCAAGGAGCTTTGATTTGTTACGAGAAAGCCTCGGCAGGCTATCAAGAGCTGGGAATGACCGATAACGAGATTTCTGCCTTGAAGGAATGGGCATATACCAAAAACTATCTCCATGATGTTGATGGCGCTGTTGGCACATACATTAAGGCGCTGACATTGGCTCGTGAGACAGGCGATAATGTGGCGCAGTTGGAGATATTGAAGCGGTTGTTGAGAATAAGCGACACATTGGGAGATATGCCGAATGTGCGGGCTTATACAGCATCTATGGATTCTTTGATGGACGTTTCCCCTGATAATGAGATGAGATACTCGTATTACGGTCAAAAGGGCGACGAGGCGATAAGTCATGATCAATTCAGGATGGCGGAGCAGTGGTATTTGAAGGCGAAGGACTTGGCGGAGGAAGATGCTGAAGTCTCCACGCCGGCGAATAAGGATGTCGTTTATGCCAAATTGCGTGACTTGTATTATTATAGCGGCAGCTATGAAGAAGCGCTGTTGTATGGACGCAAGCAGATAGTAGAGTATCACAAGAATTTTCCAGAAGGAGATGCCAACTATTATCTGCCATATATCTTTATGGCAGGCATATACGAAAAGTTAGGAGACAAGGAGCAATGTCTTGCCTGTATAGATACGCTGTTCATGGGGGAAGGGCTGATGACGGAGCCGGAACAATTGAGTATGTTGTATAATACGCGTGCAAGGTGCAGTGCCGCGTTCAAGGACTATGCGTCAGCATTGGCAGACTACAGGAAAGCAGATGAAATCCTATCCGCCAAGTATCCACAGTCAGAAGGGGACAGAATAGCCTTGTTGCCTTTGATTGGCGGTATGGAATATCATAATGGAGATTATGCAGAGGCAGAGCGTTATTATAGACTTTATGCCGACTATACAAAGAGCCTCAAAGGTATTCGGAGCATGGATTATATAAACGCGCTGATTTACCTTGCCAATGCCGAGGGTTTTGCCGGACATGTAGAGGCAGGCTGCAATGATTACACCGAGGCGGTAGGTATTATGAAATCAGTGATGAGGGAAAACCTACCATATATGACAGGAGAGGAGCGAGAGGGTTTTTGGAGTCCATTATCTTCTGTTCTCACGTTGATGACACCATACGCATTGGAGGCGGGTTTATATCAGACACCATTTACGAGGAGCAGTTATGACGCTCTCATCATGTCGAAAGCCTTTCTACTTGAGACGGAACGCTCACTCTACGAAGTGGTGAAGAAAGAGGGGACAGGAGATGACATGAGCGACTATATGGCACTTGCATCGATGAAGAATCAGATGAAAGAATGGGAAAAGGACTATAATAATTTTTCAGACAGCATATTGTACATGTCGCAAAAGGCCGCTACGATAGAGACCCGTTTGATAGGCAGGTGTCGGGGATATGGAGATATCACCTCATTCATGGATGTTGATTATGCAGCCGTAAGGCAGGCATTGAGACAAGGCGATATGCTTGTTGACTTTGCCGATTATGTGCAGGAGACATCAGACCGCAGGTATGCCGCATATATCGTTACCAACGAGCAGGAATATCCTTTGCTGAGACCGTTGTTTTCTGAAAGCCAGATTGATTCGCTGGGCATCAGCCGTCCGGATATGTTTTACGATGCAGAATATGCCTCCGGTGTGTTGAGGCTGTTATGGGAGCCGTTGCGGGAATATGCCGCTGAGGGATCTACGGTATATTATGTGCCGTCGCAGTTGCTTTTCAAGATATCCTTGGAGTCCCTGCCCCTTCCAGATGGTTCTCTGCTTGGAAGTCATTATAATTTCGTCAGGCTGTCATCGGTGCATGAGCTTGTCAATGCCAAAGAAGCGAGGATGTCGCCTAATCCACAAACTGCAGTGCTCTACGGAGGCTTGCAGTATGACTTAGAGCCAGACGACATGGCGGCGCAGTCAAGGAAATATGATTTGTCGGGCATTCTTGCCATGCGTGGTGACATTGTAAGAGGAGATTCGACATTCAGGGATTTACCATGGTCGAAAGAGGAAATAGACAAGGTTGGTTATATATTGGAGAATAATAAGTGGCATGTTACCCCATACACAGGCGCCAATGGCACGGAAGAGTCATTTTATAGCATGCATGGCAATGCGCCTCAGTTGCTGCATATCGCCACTCATGGATTTTACTACACACCTGTCCAAGCCGAGAATATCGATTATCTTAGGGGTTACACCGATGCCATGCTGTTGTCAGGACTTGTGATGTCGGGCGGCAATGCCGCATGGAGGGGAAAGGCGTTGCCTGATGATGTGCTTGGTGGTATCCTTACAGCCAATAACATAGCACGTCTTGATCTTAGTGGCGTGGAATTAGTGGTGCTGTCGGCATGCCAGTCGGGTCAGGGAGAGGTTACGTCCGAAGGTCTTTATGGATTACAGCGAGCTTTCAAAAAAGCCGGGGTAGGGACTATGGTCATGGCACTCTGGAAAATCAGCGACAAGGTGGCGACCAATTTTATGGTAACTTTCTATGAGTGTCTTGCCGACAAGGAGAACTGCTGGGACAAGCGGAAGGCTTTTGGGCAGGCTGTTTCCGCAATCCGAGAAAAATATCCTGACCCATTCTATTGGGCGGCTTTCGTGATGTTAGATTGAAAGGAACATATTCTCTTTTTTTATTAGGTCATAATAGGTTACATTTTGCTTATTATGCACATTAATTGTATCAAAAAACATATAACATGATACAAGAAGAAATAATAAATGAAATCAGAAAGAAATGTGGTAATGCGGACTTGTTGACATCTGTGGGCTGGCATTTTGTTTACAACGGCCGTCATTATTTTTATATCTCAGACAAGAGCGACGACAATGTGTTGCGTTTTTGTGTCCCTCACTTGATAAAAGCATCTGATTATGACAGTGGACTGCTTGCCGGAGCGATTAATGAGACCAACAGGAACGTGAAGTTCATCAAGGTGATGGTTTTGGAATGTGGCAGTGTGTCTATCGATTATGACTACAAACTGACATCCTGCAAGTCGGCTGGCGCTATCGTGCCCCATATCATTAATTCATTGGACTTTGCAGCAAATTACTTTATCAATAAATTAAAAAAACTATGAAGAAGCTGTTGTTTATTTTTGCATTGTCATTATGCGTTGTGTCGTTGTCCGCACAGAGTAATGAATATTATATCAAGCAGGCAAAGAATTATCAGCATCAGGCTGAATATTATACAAGTATGGCACAGAAGTATGAGCATGAGGTGGAATACTACAGAGGTCAGGTGCGTGATTATTTAAGGCAGGCGGAATATTATTCCAAGAGAGGAAACTATAGTAGCCAGAAAAACTATCAAAGCCGTGCCAAGAACGCCACCGACAAGGTGGAGGAATACACAAGGAAGGCGAGGCAGGCACGAGAGACTTCACAAGACTATATGAGGAAGGCAGATGCCGCGATGAAAAAGATGAGATAACAATAGAAATTAGAACTGTTCTTTGGGTTACTTTTAGTATTAGGCAATCATTAATAGACAAAGAACAATTCATTAAAATTAGAGGTTGCGCCCGGCACGGAATAGGGTATCAGACAATGAAAAAGACAATATTGGTTTGCGTTTTAGCCATTATGGGGCTTGTATCAGTAAATGCTCAGATTGTAAAGAGTTATTTACTATTGGAAAGAATCGGACAGTCGGCACAAGGTCCGATACCTGGTCGTGCTGAAAGGTCTGCTGTTTGGGTTGAATGGAACGATGACCAGACGACTTGCAAAATGCTTGACAATACAACATGGAAATACAAAGGCACTGATGCCGCAGGCAACCTGCATTATGCATTCGCAGGTGCGAATGGACCTATCATGCCATTCACACAATACCAAGAGGCGATATTCACATCTAACTTTGCAATGTTGCAGGTTGTTAATCTTTTTGGTTTGGGGATGTGCACCACCCAAATAATATCCACTTACAATTATGCCGGAGATGGGGTCCAAATAGCATACGATTATATTAATGGAAATTTTTGAAAAATAATGTAAAAGGAGAGATTACTTTTAGTATTAGACAATCATTAATAGACAAAGACCAACAACAATAATCCAACAATAACAATTAAAGGTTGTGCCCGACACGAATTCAGGGTATATAACAATGAAGAAGATTATGACTTTCGTATTCGGTTGCGCAGTATTAGTTGCGGCAAGTAGTATTTATGTTAATGCAAAAAGTTTAGACAACAACGTTATCCCAACAACTACAAATGTTAATACGACAGGTTGCTTTGATGGTCATTGTATCCATTGTGGTTCTCAGAGATGCCCGGTTTTTAGAGCAGTAAGTGGTGCGCACCCAACAACTTGTGTATGCGGTCATCCAAAGGTTTCACATGTTAATAGATATTAAGAAATATTTGGCGGAAAGGTGGTTTTACAAATATAAGGACATTTTTTATAGGAACAAAGGATGTTAAAGTAAATGAAAGAGGATGGAGAATTAAAAAGCCCCATCCTCTTTTCATTAGTTATTATGTGAAAATGTAATTTGGATTAAAATTCCACTAATATCCTGAAAATCTTGCCGGGGGTCTCGTTCCATTCCATCATGGCGTTCTCGGCATCTTCAGGCTTTACGACGTAAGAGATGAACTTATCAATAGGGAACTTTCCTGTGTTGATGCAGTTGATTACTGCGCGGAAGTCAGACGGGGTAGCGTTGCGTGAGCCACGGATGTCAAGTTCTTTCTGTACGAACAATTTAGTCTGGAAAGACACCTCACTTTGAGCGTAACCTATGCAGACAACAGTACCGGTAAAGCAGACCTCATCAACGGCCATAACATAAGTGCCAGGGCTGCCAACAGCCTCAATCACTACGTCAGCACCGTTGCCACCAGTTATTTCCTGAACACGTTTATGCACATCATCGGTCAATGTGTTGATGACATACTTTGCACCGACCTCCTTAGCGATGACAAGTTTTTCATCGTCGATATCAGCGGCGATTACGGTGGCACCACGCTCTGCGGCACGGATTACAGCACCAAGACCCACCATTCCGCAACCGAGAATCATTACGAAAGTATCGTCAACAACCTGAGCACGTGAGACAGCATGGAAACCCACGCTCATCGGTTCGATGATAGCACAACTGCGAACAGGAATATTGCCGGCAGGGATTATTTTCGTCCAAGGCATTGCCGCATACTCGCACATAACACCCTGACGCTGAACGCCCAAAGTCTCGTTATGCTGGCAAGCGTTAAAGCGGTTGTTGCGGCATGATGTGCAGTGCCCACAATTAGTATAAGGGTTCAGCGTTACCACCATGCCCTTTGTAAATTCCTCCGGGACATCACTGCCGACTTCTTCTATCACTGCACCGACCTCATGACCAGGTATCACAGGCATTTTAGCCATTGGGTTTCTGCCACGATAGGTGTTTAGGTCAGAGCCGCAAAAGCCGACATACTTTAATTTCACTAATACTTCGTCAGCCTTTATTTCAGGCTTCTCAATTTCTGTAACGCCCATCTTGAAAGGGGCTTGGATCATAACGGCTTTCATATTTTATGAATTAAGAATTTAGAATTAAGAGTTAAGAATTCGATTTTGCTTGAGAGCAGTTAAGAGTTAAAAGATAAAATAAATTATAGTTGATTATTCCGACATATTTTTGATGTAGGGAAGATGAGGGAGGTTGCAGAATCCGTAAAACGATTTGGCATTCTCGCCCAAGAAAAGTCGTTTCTCGTTGTCAGTCAGTTCTTTGGATTTGCAGACAAAATCGTAAGACATCTTGTAGGTAATGGCAGTTATGGTGCGAGGATAATCAGACCCCCACATCAATTTGTCCGCACCCACCATGTCTATTGCCTGACGTATTGCCTTTACAGCACCGTTGAAAGGGTAGAACTCAATGTTAAACAGCCATGTAATGCCACCTGATTCAATCATCACATTAGGGTTAAGAGCAAGTCTTATCTGGTCTTTCCAACCAGGTGCTGTTACCATACCGAAATGTCCGACAGCGATTTTCAAGTCAGGACATTCCTCTATCACTTCCTTTATCTCTGCCAACTGCAGATTGTTCTCCGCAAGACAGATAGAAAGAATCATATTATTATCTTCCAACAGGTGGAACATCTCCATCATTTCAGGCGTGTTAAGCATAATTCTCCGGTCATTAAGGAAAAGGCGATGACCAGGGATTGCAATTCCCTTAAAACCTCTTGCTATGAGTTGGCGAGCCTGTTCCACAATTCCGGGATTGAAATAATCGCACATACCGAACACGAAAAACCTGTCGGGATATTTACTCTTGACCTCCGCTAAGTAATCATTTTGCAATCCATCGATAAACTCCTGCACTACTACTGCCGCAGCAACCTGGGCGTAGTTCATGTTTGAGAGGAACACCTCCGCACTGTTTTTGCCGTCAATCATGAAAGGAGGAATCATCTGCACTTCCTCTGTCAAGAAGAAAGACCTGCCGTTTTCCAATGTGCGGATAGGCATTCCATTCCATGAAGTGTCCTGGCGCAGCCACAGGTGGGAGTGAGCGTCGATTATAGTATAATCCATTTCTTTCATATTAAGTTATGAAGCGTTACTTTGTGGTTTTTACGTGTTTTTCCAGCGCACACGCATTTGGTCACCGATTATTTTCTGAACCTCCTTAACAAGTTGGTTGTCAGTAGGCGCATTTATATAGTTGATATTTTTCAATACGTTGGCAGGGTTTGCCGAGCCGAATAGGGTAGTGGCAATGCGAGGATTACTTGTTGAATATTGAATGGCAAGTTTTTCTATCGGGTAGTTCTTAGCCATACAATGTTCGGTAGCACGCTTGCAAGCCTCTTTGAGCGACTCAGGTGCTGGATGCCATGCCGGTGCGCCACGTTGAGACAGCAATCCCATTGAGAACGGAGAGGCGTTGACAACACCCACGTTATTAGCCTCAAAGAAGTCGAGGTAATCAAGCAGCATCTCGTCGTTAAGACTGTAATGGCAGAAGCTAAGTACAGATTCCACGGTACCGGCAGGAACATGCTCTATCACCCATTTGAGGTTTTCGGGCTGCAAGTCGGTAATTCCCACATGCCCCACATCACCTTTCTCGCGCAGTTTCACTAAGGCAGGAAGAGTCTCGTTGACAACCTGATTAAGGTCGGAAAATTCCACGTCGTGCACATTGATAATATCGATATAGTCGATGTTCAACCGTTTCATACTCTCGTAAACACTTGCTGTTACCCGTTTTGCAGAGTAGTCCCACGTGTTCACGCCATTCTCGCCGTAGCGTCCTACTTTTGTCGAAAGGTAATACTTGTCTCTTGGTATTTCCTTCAAAGCCTTACCCAAAACGGTCTCGGCCTTGTAATAACCATAGTAGGGTGAAACATCAATGAAGTTTATGCCATTGTCAACCGCCGTATGAACAGCCTTGATGCTTTCCGCCTCACGTGTTTCATGGAACACGCTGCCCAGTGACGATGCGCCGAAACCAAGATTTGACACACGCAAACCCGTTTTTCCAAGTTCGTTATAAATCATAGCTATGAGTTGTTTTAATATAGACGAATAAAACTATGTTTTGTTGTATGTATTTTGCTAAAAAAACAAAGATTTTATTGATTTGTATTTGTTTTTGGTTAGTTTTTTGTAATTTTGTGCGCTCATTCACGAAAGTGAGAGATTGACAATAGGAAAAACAATTAAAAACGAATAAAAATAAATGGCAGCATTAGGAAAAATCAGAAGCAAAGGCGTGATTCTAATAATTTTAGTGGGATTAGGTCTTTTTGCGTTTATTGCCGGGGATACATTCCGCTCGTGCGACTCCATGAAGAATGCGAATCGTCAGCAAGTAGGTGAGGTCTTGGGAAAGAAAGTGAATGTTCAGGACTATCAGCAGTTGGTTGATGAGTACACAAACGTAATCAAGATAACTCAGGGTCGGGAAAACCTGACAGATCAGGAGCTCAACCAGGTCAAGGACATGGTGTGGAACACATACGTACAGACAGAAATTGTCAGCAAGGAAGCAAGTGAATTAGGATTGACAGTTACCGACCAGGAGATGCAGAACATTCTGAATGAGGGGACGAATCCAATGCTAATGAACACACCATTTGTGAACCAGCAGACAGGAAGATTTGATGCCAACTTGTTGAAGAATTTCATTTCTGAATACAATAAGGCGCAGAACATGAACTCGCAGATGGCAGAGCAATACAAGAGCATATACGCATTCTGGACATTTATAGAGAAGTCGTTGAGGCAGCAGGTGCTCGCACAGAAATATCAGGAGTTGCTTGGTGGTTGTTTGCTTTCCAATCCTATTTCAGCAAAGATGGCATACGACAACGAGAATCAGGAGAGCAGCATAGAGTTGGCTTCATTCCCATACGCTTCTATCAACGATAATGAAGTGAAGATCACAGATGCCGACCTGAATGCAAAATATGAGGAGTTGAAACCACGTTTCAAACAGTATGAGGAGACAAGGACAATCAAGTTTGTTGACTATCAGGTACTCCCTTCAACGTCGGATCTCACGGCGTTGAACAAGGAGATGAACGGATATGTTACAGCATTGTCAAGTGCCGATGACCCAGCAGATGTAGTAAGAAAGAGCAGTTCTCTTGTTGCCTTTTTGGATATTCCGCAGACAAAGGCCGCATTTTCGTCCGATATTGCCGCACGTCTTGATTCAGTGAGTGTTGGTGGTGTTTATGGGCCTGTTGAGAACAAGCAGGACAACACCATGAATATCATCAAGATGGTATCAAAGTCAGAGTTGCCAGACTCAATACAGTTTCGTGCTATTCAGGTTGTAGCTGAATCACCAGAGGTGGCAGCACAGAAAGCCGACAGCATTTACAAGGCATTGCAGGGAGGGGCAGACTTTGAGGTTATAGCGAAGAACTACGGACAGACGGGCGAGAAGACCTGGATTACATCCGCACAGTATCAGAAGTCCAACTCAATTGATGCAGATACAAGAGCATATCTTGAGATGTTGAATACGGCGGCAGTAAACGACACGAAGAACCTGCAGATTTCTCAGGGAAATATAATATTGCAGGTAACCGACCGCAGGGCGATCACCACAAAATATGTAGCTGCCGTTATAAAGAAGTCGATAGAGTTCTCAAAGGACACATATTCAAATGCATACAACAAGTTCAGTCAGTTTGTTAGTGAGAACCAGAATTTGGAGTCAATGGAGAAGAATGCTGCAAATTTCGGTTACAAGGTTCAGGATTATTCAGATGTGCGCAATACCGATCATTATGTAGCCGGCATACATGGCACACGTGAGGCTTTGAAATGGATATATGATGCGAAAGAAAACGCTGTATCACCTCTTTATGAGTGTGGCAACAATGATCATCTGCTTGTTGTAGTAATGACAAAGATCAACAAGAAGGGCTATCGTAGTTTGGAAGACGAGAACGTGAAGAATTATGTAAAGGGAGAGGTAGTAAACGACAAGAAGGCAGAGATGCTTATGGAAAAGGTTAATGGCGTAAAGGATATTGCCGGAGCGAAGGGCAAGGGTGGTCAGGTTACAAATGTGGCGCAGGTTACGTTTGCTGCTCCTGTATTCGTTCAGACCACGGGTATGAGTGAGCCGGCGCTTAGCGGAGCTGTTTCCGCTACTGCCAATGGCAAGTTCTGTTCATCAGCCATTAAGGGTAATGCCGGTATATATATGTTCAAGGTGACGGGCAAGAACACGCGTCCTACAAAGTACGACGAGAAACAATACGAACAAAAACAAAGGCAGGCGGTTCTGCAATATGCTGGTAACTTTATGCAGGAACTTTATATCAATGCGAAAGTTACCGACAACCGATATCTATTCTTCTGATAAACATTATACGATATAGAAAAAGCAGGATTTTAGTCCTGCTTTTTTGTTTTGTGCACCAATGATTAACCGTTTTGCGGGCTACATTCCCAAAGGAGTGTTATCTGAATTTGTAGAAGCGGTCGAAGATTTCCTGAACGCTGCTTATCTCAAGATAGGTTGTGCCGCCTCCGGTACGGAAGTCTCCGCTAAGGTGAGCTATTTTGTCTTCCATTTTTATATACCCCCTTTGTCTCAACATTCTCAGTGCGGCAATGAGTTGTGGCAAAGCACCGATTTGACCGTGCTGTGCCACAGAAGTAACGCCATAGCTTAATGCGAGCCAGCGTTGTGTTTTCTCTTTGTAGCAAATAGCGAGAATCGGCTCGGAGCCTCTGAAGGCAGACAGATAGCGGGCAGTGCGGCCAGTCAAACTATCCGTGATGATACCCTTGATACCCAGACGTTCAGTAGCCTCGATAGCGTTGCGTGAGAGGAATTCTGTAATATCATTATTGTCGTTGAGAGGAGAGACATAACCGTTGCTGCCGTAGCCGTAGCTCTCATCCCTTTCAGCCTGCTGAGCGATGGCAGCCATTGTCTTGACAGCCTCGATAGGATATTTGCCAGATGCCGTCTCACCGCTAAGCATCAGGGCATCAGTGTGATAATGAACGGCATTTGCGATGTCGGTTACCTCCGCACGTGTAGGGCGTGGGTTCTTGATCATCGTATGCAGCAGTTGTGTGGCGACGATAACAGGTTTTTTTGCCCTCATGCACTTGTTGATGATCATACGCTGGATACCCGGTATCTTTTTGAGAGGCACCTCGATGCCCAAGTCACCGCGAGCTACCATGATGCCGTAGGAAGCCTCAATTATCTCGTCGATATTGTCAACACCCTCTTGATTTTCTATCTTAGCTATGATTTTGATATCGCTGTTGTGCTCGTCGAGGATTTTCTGAATTGCGAGAACATCATCCTTGCTACGGACGAAAGAGTGAGCTATGAAATCAATATTCTGGTCAATGGCAAAAAGGATATTCTTGTAATCCTTTTCTGTAATGGCAGGCAAGTCGATATGCACACCCGGCACATTCACACTCTTGTGAGCACCGAGAACACCGTCGTTCATCACCTCACCGATGACCATAGGTCCATTGATTTCACGGACTTTCACTTCTATTGCACCGTCATCGAAAAGAATACTGTCACCGACATGAACGTCATTGGCAAAGTTCTCGTATGACAAATTGATTACATCACGGTATGTATCCATTTCCGGTCTGCCGAAAATCTTTACTATCTGCCCTGTGGTATATGATATTGGCGTCTCCAAGCCAGTAGTTCTTATCTCCGGTCCTTTTGTGTCAATAAGAATACCTATGTAGTGGCTTACGGCGCGCACATTTTTGATTACTTTCGTCATTCCCTCAACAGTGGCATGGGCGGTGTTCATTCTGACAACGTTCATGCCGGCATTATACAAATCCCGCAGGAACTTGACATCACACCTAAAATCGCTAATAGAGCAGACGATTTTAGTTTGTTTCAAATTACTAATAGTATTCTTCATATCAAACGTACGTTTAAGTTGTGTTTTATCATAATGGAAAATCCGAAAGCAAAGTTACGAAATATTTTTAATAGTCGGTATCATTAATGCATTTTATTTTCATCATAGAGTCACCTAGCAAGTGCAACATTACGAAAAATATTTGAAAAATTCGATAGCAGGCGTAGAA
>JAJPZD010000025.1 GCA_021204605.1 Prevotella sp. | reverse complement strand
TTTTGAAAAAGACATTGGCATAAACATCGGCGTATTATGTATAAGGTACATAATCATTTAAAAAAACATAAAAAACATAACCATGCAGCAAATCACGTTTAAGATTGGTCTTGAGAACAAACCACAGATAGAGGATATACAACAAAGCGATTCTTCTGAATTGATTTTCAAAGAACAGTATAAATATTGTTTGGATGCAATAGAAAAATATCTGAAAACAACTGCGGAACAGGCAGATGCACAGAACGAAAATCAGAATATAAAAGATGAGGAAACACATCAACAGGAATCTGACAACAATATATTCGCTTTTATTGGTGACCGCGGGTCTGGCAAGACATCGTGTATGCTGTCGATTGCAAAATTGCTGGAGAATAAAAAAGATCCTGTTATTTTCGGTAAAGCTAAATATCCGACTATATCTGAAACAGGTATTTATGCATTAGACTTGATAGACCCTTCATTTTTTGATGATAAACATAATATCTTGGCTATATTCCTTGCCACGTTGTTTAATGTATATGACAGTAAACGTAATAAAGATGCTAACAAATTAGAAGCTAATGAGCGAAAACTGTTGGAACTGTTTCATGATTCGCAACGAAACATCAGATATTTGATTGACGGTAAACTTGATGATATTTACGAGAATGACCTACAGCAGTTAAGCATTATGGCCGCATCTATAAAACTGAAAAAAGATATAAGCGACCTTGTAGATACGTGGCTCAAATTTATTGGCAAAGAAAGACACAAGTTGTTGATAACTATTGATGACATTGACTTGAACTCCTCTCAGGCTGACGAAATGGCTGAGCAGATACGCAAATATCTGATACAAGACAATATTATAGTATTGATGGCGTTGAAACTGGATCAGTTTGAAATGATAAAACGCAATAAATTCGTACAACAGTACGAAAGTCTGGTTGAAAAGAACAATGCTGACATAAGCGAAAAGAAAAATATTGACATAGATGCCATGGTGGAACGGTACATTGCGAAAATGATTCCACAATCACATAGGATTTATATGCCGGATGGAGAGTTTTACATGGAAAACGAGCTGTGCATCGATGGAGACGATAAGATAAAAGGTAAACCTGTAAAGTTTGCCGTATTGGATATGATTTTCAGCAAAACCCGTTATTTGTTTTACAACACGCCAGTGAAAGTATCGTATATCATTCCTAGAAATCTAAGGGATCTATGCCAGTTGGTCAGTATGCTGTATAATATGAAAGATTATTATGACAATCAAGATGTTAATCTTTACAACAAGACTGTATTCAAGAACTATCTCTTTGGTGATTGGATGAAAAACAACTTGGATGAGTCCGGACGCTCATTGATTGAGGAACTGTTGACAGTTGAGGATTATATTCTTTTCAATAAAAGTGTGCTTGACATATTAAAAAGGCGGTTCAATGGTATTGATTCAAAGGGCGAATACGATGAGCCTGATGTGGAGACAGAGATAACGTATATATTCAGGAAATCAAACAGGGTTTACAATATTTCCGTAGGAGATGTCCTAAGCATTATTGATATGCTGGAAAAAACATACACATCAGACAAAGACATGTGCTTCCTTTTCATGCTCCGGACCATATATTCCATCCGTATGTATGAAAGTTATGACATTGTAACGGAGGAGTTGAGAACACAGGAAGATAAAAAGGGGGGAAACAATGCTGGGAAGAACGATAACGAAATAGGAGAAGATGTGATAAGGCAAGATGTGTATAGTGAACTCAACGCATTCGATAAACTCGTGGGAGGACGTTTTTATAATACAAGACTTAAGAAATTACTGCCAAATGAAGCAAAAGAAGATATTTCACGTGGGGATAGGAAAATAGACTTAAGCTCTTTATATGTTCTGATAGGTTATTGCGTCCATCGAATGACAGTTAATTCTTCTAATTTGTCTGAAATGGGAAATTTGGTAAAAATGGCAGAGTTTTTCATGCTTTGCACTGCAAGACATTTCTCAACGCGTCATGTTCCTAAAAATGATAAAGACTACTATGATCCGAGCTATCGTTTACGTTCTGATATTAATTATGCCAGACAGTTTAACAGCGTAAATATAAATGGCTATTTTGACCTGAATGCGTTTTTCTTTAATATTACGAGAATAAAGAAATGCTATTCCCGATTTCCAAAGGGGGAAAATTTTTACAACTTGGTTGATCTGAAAGATTGTAGTTTTCTTTATAAGTTTAAGCAATACACATTAGAGCATAGAGCGCATAATTCAAATGAGAATGCTTTCCGTGAAAGCGATTGGCTGTCTTTATGCTCATTCAGGAACGCTGAGGTGGTACAGGCTTTTTATGATTCCATCGATTCTGATAATTTCAAAGGCGCGCAAATAAATTTTTTGCTGGCGGATTTCTTTTTAAAAGTATCTCAGTTTAATATTTTCACATACGACATGGATGAAGATAAATATTACAATTTGGATTTTTCATTTGTATCTGAAATAAAAGATTGGTTGAGAAATCTGAATAAAAATGAAATGAATATATTTAATGGAATATATTCATATTTAAAAACAAAAGATACTGAGGAATTATTCCGAAAAATGAAAGAATATGAATAATGGAATATATCAGTTTAATTATACGATTCTTGTTTCAGGAGATACCGCTTAACCGTATTGATAGATTAGACAGGGATTGGGTGATACGTTTTTTGAGGGATATGTCACCAAATCTTACATTGGATCAATTGGAAAACTTGTGGAATTTGGCGCAAGAATATTGGTTTATACCTAAGGAAGATGGAGAGTTAATGTATTTGGAAAATTCGCTTTTTAATATATTGTTACATTTTTCGGAAAAAGTGCTGAATCTTAAAGAACCAAATCCATTGTACAAATACAAATATGTGACAGATTGGCATGAGTTGACGAGGTATTTAGGTGAGGATATATTTGTTATGAGTGCGTTGGCAGCATACGATATAAAAAAGGGAATAGGAAAACGGCATAATTTTCCATGGGGAGAACAGATAGATATTGACAATGAAAACAATAGACTTAATGAATTGTTAGAGACTAAGGATATTGCCGAATTACATTCTCATTTGAATGCATCTTCGTATAATTTTTCGTTGAGTTGGATAAGTGCCATGAATCAGGTAAGGGTGTCAAGGAAAGCGAAAAAGGCCTTTAAATTCAGCCTTGACCAGAGTCCAACGGATGATGACTATTATGAGGGAATTGAAATAATGCTCATAAAGGCAGCGGCAATAAGATTTTTGCTTTTCTATTACAATTACGATAACAATAATGTTGACCGTAATCTGCAGAATTTGGTCAATAAGATAATTGACTCTAAGAGCAAAGACGAAATTTGCAGTTTCGCCTTGGAATTGAAAAATGAAATTGATTGTATTTCTTTCACATCTTCGTATAAATGCAAATTACCTTACAACATACCGAATAACTGGAGCTTCACTTATAAAGATGCGACGATAGACTATGCGCTTCCTGCCAAAACCACATTCACTGATATGATGGATTGCCTCAAGAGTGAGAGGTTGATATTATATAACAGCTTTTACAGGATATTCTCATCGGAAAAAGACAGACGGGAGATAGAAAAATATTTATATCTATATCTTTTGATCAAATCAAAATTCAGAAAAGAATATATACAATGTAACGGAAAAATAGGTTTCAGTAATTTTCAAGATTATGAGAAACGTAAAGTAGCGTTATATGAGCGTGGAATATATTGCCATCTGAACAGTCTGCTGTCAGTTGGAAGTTACTTTTATAAATACGAGGAACACCGGTATTTGGAGACAAGAATTTCTCCCAAAGAAACAAGTGGCAAAATTGTCCGTTCATTGCAGAAAATAAACAACGCCGTTTGTGATGAGAACTTTGGCGGGAATAAAGGCTTGCGGTATAAATTCATATTCCATTTCATTAAAAACAAGGAAGAAAAACCAAAAAGATACGAAATAGCGTGCTTGAGAAACAATGAGACGAGAAAAAAAGTTTTCAGGCAAGCCACGAGTATCGTGAGACTATGCAAATGCAGATATTGTGAGGATATAAATACATACATAGTCGGTACAGATGCGGCATCCAGCGAGATTGGCTGCCGGCCGGAGGTCTTCGCACAGGCGTACAGATTTCTCCGTGGATATAATAATGATGCGAAAGAAAAGATGCCAAGATTGGGTTTTACCTATCATGTTGGTGAAGATCTCATCGATATCGTGGATGGCTTGAGAGCTGTCGATGAGGCGATAATGTTTTTAGGCCTTAAAAAGGGCGACCGCATAGGGCATGGCTTGGTGCTGGGAATAGATGTGAGAAAGTATTACGAGCGTCTTAACCACAAGGTGGTAATGCCCTGCCAAATGCTGTTGGACAACATCGTATGGCTGTATTTTATGATTGGAAAATGCAGATTTTTCTCAAGGCATTTAATTGAGAAATTAAAAAGCGATTATGAAGATTTTTTCTTTCGTATATATGATGAGACTGCTCCTCGAATAAAGACTTACTACAATTCTTGGAGATTGAGGGGAAACTGTCCACACAACAAACTCACTTACGATTTTGGCTGGAACCAGTATGCGAATGACCAAAATAATCTGGTAAAAGAAATAAAAAGAACTGATGAGCAAGCGGTAGAACTATATAAGAACTATTATCTGTCAGCTTCAGTTCAAACAAATGGCGCAATATTGACAGAATATGAGATTTCTCAGGAAATGGTGGAAGCCATTGTCAAGGTGCAGAGGAAAATGTTGAACAAGGTGAAAAAACTAAAGATACATATTGAGTGTAATCCTACCTCAAATGTCCTCATTGGCGGAATGGCAGGGTATGAAACCCATCCTATAACCAAGTTCAACAACAAACATCTTAAAAAGCGGCCTTTCGAAATAAGTGTTTCAATAAACACCGATGACAAAGGAATATTCTCAACCTCATTGGAACGGGAATATAGTGTTATGGCTGCGGCTTTGGAAAAGAGTGGGTATAAAAAGAAACGTGTTGACAGTTGGATAGAGAATGTCATGGACATGGGCTGGGAAAACAGATTTTCATAATGGCTATACTTTGTCTTAAAG
>JAJPZD010000068.1 GCA_021204605.1 Prevotella sp. | reverse complement strand
TGCCGATACAAACAATATATCAATTATATAATAGAAGTTGTTCAACATATTATTTAATCTTATTTCTTTCTGTTTATATTTACACCGAAATATAAATACAGCGACCAAAAAACATTGTTGGTGGAAAACTGGCTTTTGCGATAATTGTATGAATGAATTATTGTGCTTGCGCCAGCATACCATTTAGTGTTGTTCCATACTAAGCCGAAACGTCCCACACCATCAAAGTTGAAATTTCCGAATCTGAAATCACGCAAAGAAAATGAATTATCGTGTTGTAATTCTCCGGTTGATTTTTGATAGGCAAGTGCAACTGACAGCGAGGCGGCAAACAACCAGTTGTGTGCGAATACCCAGTTATAAGCATATCCTCCAGAGACGGAATATGATGTATAGCGCACTTTGTTGAACATCAGTCCAGAATCCACTTTCACATCAATGTTATTCTCGGTCATTTTTTCTTCCACCACATTTTTCAGTTGATTGGAATTCAAATTAAGAGTAGTGGACATTATGCCGATACCTACTAGTGGAGATCCGAAACTCCTCCGTTGGTTGGTACTCTGACTAAAAGCCGCAGGGTAGGAGAACTTATGGTGGTTGAAGATATAAAACAAGTCAAAACCTTTTATACTGGTAGTAAGTCCAGGGAATGGCGTATTATGAAGAATATGTCTTGATATATTGTCTCCGAAATAAGTCTTGTTTATGCGGTAGTCCCTGGTCTTGCGATAATAAAGGTCAACATTGAACATCGAGCTGTAAAGGCTCACGTCGAACTCCGTGTTGGAACTGTCGTCAATCTTGTGTCTTAAGTCGAATGTGTAGCCTAAGAAAATCCATCTCCAGCCCAAATATGGGCCAATTCTCACAGATGGTTCAGGGGAGAACATAATCGATTGTCCCGACTTGCTTTTGAGAGTGTACATTTCGAAGTTGTTGGTGTTTTGCAACATCACCGTATAATTATAGTGTTGAGGTTCTATGTAAGCGGTGTCGATATGGTCAAACTCCTTGAACACATGGGTGAAAGTTCTGCCGATACGCCTGAAAACAGTGTTTTTCTTCACCGTTTTCACGGAATCTTCCTGTGCGAAGACGACAGAAGAAACCGTGATGAGAAGAAACAGAAACAACAGGCGTTTCATGCGGATTATTTTAGAATTTACCCAAGATACGGTCCATTACCCAGTTTACAGGCGTGGCCGAGACACTTGTGCATGAACACAGTCCGAATCCCTGCAGGTCTTCAATCACAGCCTTTATGATAGGCAGCTGCACATACTTCGGGTTCTGTACCACGATATTTTCCTCTCCATTGCTTGTAACGAGTTGTATAGGGGCATAGTCGAAAACAGAGAAGCTGAGTTTTCCCTTGTTGCCAACCACCTCGATACGGTCTTCGGTGGAAGATTCATGGCCGACGAAACACCAGGAGCCGCTGCCGCACAGTCCGCTTTCAAACTTGAAGCAAGCGTTCACGGTGTCCTCCGCCTCATACAGTCCGCCACGGTTGACGCAAATTCCATCCGCCTCGGTAATCACTCCGAACAAGTCTTGCAGCATGTCAAGTTGGTGTGGTGCCATGTCGTAGAAATACCCTCCGCCGGCTATGTCTGGCTGCAAGCGCCAAGGCTGCTCTTTGCCTTTTGCGGTGTCAAATTCACGAGGAGGGGTGGAGAATCGAAGTTGCACGTTCATCACCTCCCCGATAGTTTTTTCTTGTAAGAGTCGCTTTATACGCTGGAAATATGGCATATACCTACGGTAGTAAGCCACGAAACAAGGTATTCCAGTCTGCTCGCTGACACGGTTGATTCTCGCACAGTCATCGTAGGATGCCGCCAAAGGCTTTTCCACATAAACCGGTTTGCCGGCACGCATTGCCATGATAGCATAGATAGCATGGCTCGAAGGAGGTGTGGCGACGTAAATAGCATTTATGTCAGGGTCCTCGATGAGTTCTTGAGCGTCGGTGTACCAACGGTTTATATTGTGTCGTTCGGCGTAAGAGCGTGCGTTTTTTTCGGTGCGGCACATCACGGCGACTACTTTAGAGCCTTCCACCTCGTTGAAAGCCGGTCCAGATTTTTTCTCGGTAACATCACCACAACCGATAAACCCCCAATTGATTAATTTCATAATCTTGTTATTGTTAAAAAGTTTTGTAAATGCCATCATTTATAATGGCATTTGCAAAGATAGTAAAATTAATTTATAATCCCGTTTCAACATATCGATAATCTTGTTATCTTTGCAGTATAATTTGAAAAGACGATGAAATTAAAGCAAGAACAGTTAGACAAGAGTCGGAGCAACGTCTCGTGCATATCAGCAGCGCATAGGATGCTTTACGACAATATCAAGGCGATATTCAAATATACCTGGCCCTTTGCAGCAGTTTACGCCATATTGGCGGCATTGTTTTACACAGTCCGTGCTTATGTTGTGGCGGAAGACGTAACCATGATAACCCTTGTAGGTTTAGGAGTAGTGGGGATATTGGCGCTGTGTGGTGAGATAGCCTATTACTCACGGGTTATGAGTATTTTCGACAACCAACCGATGAGATGGAATGTAGTCAGGAGCGTACGAATGTTAGTTTTCTATGTGTGCATTGTCATAGTGGCACTGTTGTTGTTCGCCATTTTGAACTTCATCCTATATACTGCGTCATGCACCGATACATTAGTGTTTATTATCGCCAACTTAGTGTTGTGTCTGTTGATTGTATTGTTGTTGTTGCCTTACGTGTATGTGAGCATGAAATATTACATGGAGCCAGATAGCAAGTTGACAAAGATTATATTCAGGTCATACAAGACGGGCCTGCGTTATTGGCTGACTATATTCACCATCATGTTGCTCACATTTCTCTGTGTTTTTGCGTTGGCGATAATAATTTCGATACCGATGGACATTTTGACGGTCGCACAGGCGATTTCTCTTTACGGAGTCAACTATCTTGGTGATCCGTCGGGCTTGCCCACTAATTTCCTCATACTGATGCTTGTTGTATATTCCTTGACATTTTTCATATTTATGTATGTCAACATATTCGTGGTGTTCGTATGCTATTATATGTATGGAAACATCAAGACCCGCGACAAGGAGAGGAAAGAGTATCTGAAAGGGAAGAATGAAATGGTTGGAAATGTGATTTAAAATGGAGCAGCAGCGCATACTTTTCATAGACCGTGACGGAACACTCATAGAAGAACCAGATGATGAGCAAATAGATTCTTTTGAGAAGCTGAAATTTGTTGACGGAGTATTCCGCAATCTTGGGTTTATACGCACCAAACTTGATTACCGTTTCGTTATGGTAAGTAATCAAGACGGACTTGGTACCGAGTCATTTCCCGAAGACACATTCTATCCGGTGCAGAAATTCATTCTCCAGACATTGAGGGGAGAGGGGATAGAATTTGATGATATACTAATAGACCGCCATTTTCCGCAAGACAACCATCCCTGCCGCAAGCCAGGCATAGGTATGCTTACCGAATACATAGGCAATTCTAAATATGACCTTGCAGGAAGTTTCGTTATTGGCGACCGTGAGACAGATGAGCAGTTGGCTGAAAATCTCGGTTGCAAGGCTCTTATTTTAGGTAAGGATGGCATGACATGGGACAAGATCACCGAGCTGCTGTTTGCCGGGGAGCGCATTGCGGAGGTGAGGCGCACCACAAAGGAGACTGACATATATGTAAGGATGAACCTTGATGGGACGGGCAAGTGCGACATTTCCACAGGTATCGGTTTTTTCGACCATACGTTAGAACAGATTGGCAAGCACGGGATGGTGGATTTGACAATAAAGGCAAAGGGAGATTTGAATGTTGACGAGCACCATACTATTGAAGACACCGCCATTGTTTTAGGAGAGTGTATATACAAGGCATTGGGCGACAAACGAGGTATAGAGCGTTATGGTTTCTGCTTGCCTATGGATGACTGTCTTTGTCAGGTAGCGTTAGATTTTGGCGGGCGGCAGTGGCTTGTTTGGGATGTTACTTTCGAGCGAGAGAAAATAGGGGATATGCCTACGGAGATGTTCCTGCATTTCTTCAAGAGTCTTAGTGATTCTGCACGTATGAACCTGAACATCAAGGCAGAAGGGCAAAACGAGCACCATAAGATAGAGGGGATTTTCAAAGCGTTTTCAAAGGCAATGAAAATGGCAGTGAAAAGGGATATTTATCATTTTGAATTGCCTACAACGAAAGGCACTATTTGAACAGCGTTCCCCAAGGATAACTTCCAGGTTTCAATATTATTTCGGTCTTGTCGTAAGTCATACTTACGATACCGGGAGCGTATGCGTTTTTCAGAACAAATCTATCCCAACCTAAATCGTTGAGGCAGGCGAAAGCTGTCGCGCCACCTTCTATTATCATCAGGTCGGGTTGTTGCAATGCCACGAGTTGTCGCACTACATCAGCCATAACGATTCTGAGTCTTACTGCATACTCACTGCCGGCATTTTCCCTTTGTCCGATAGTTAATATTATGGAATGAGACTTTCTGTAAATATCTGACAATTCATTTAGCCATTGCTGTGAAGATCCACCATTGAAAACATCGTTTGGCATTACACATTCGTGTGCTCCTTTACCTTTGATATATTTTTCGTTTGCAATCGACTTGCTTTGTGTGCTGCCGCAAACGATAATCGAATAATGAGGGTTTGGCAACATAGGCACTTTAACAGAAATATTTTCAGGGTATTTTCGACTTAAAAAGCTGTCAAAGAAGTCAGCTCCACCTGCCAACAGGACATTTTTATTTTCAACTTTTTGGAGTTGAGTTTTTATTTCTTCTGCATTTGTCGCATCAGCTATTTGAATAGTTTTATCTGTCTTTACAAGAGTTTTTATAGAAATATTTACGGCATTACCTTTAAGTAAATTTTCAATATATGATGAATGTGCGGGAAATTCTGGGTCATTGCGGAAATCCGTCTTGTCAAGAGGAATATTATTTATAAAATATCTTCCGTTGCTTATTATTCTTCCTTTTGACGGATTTTGGGGCAATAGCAGAGCGCAATCAAAACCTATAATATCAATAAGTGTCTGCAATTCCGCTACTATATGTCCACGTAATATCGAGTCTGTCTTTTTGAAAATCTGACAGTCAAAGTCCTTCAATCCATTAGCTATTTGCCCTATCACTTTTCGTGCATCTTCTTCACTGCCGGAGCGGGTGTCAGTGGCGACTATGAAAATGTCAGAATCGGGTAAAAGAGCAGCACTGTTAGAGTTTAATGTTGCAGCGTTTTTAGAGTTCAGTTTATCACTATTGTTTTTTTTCGGTATTGAAGATATATTTGTTGTAAGCGTTGCAGACACTCCATGCTGTAATGCCACGCCGGCAATCTCTGCAGCACCAGTAATGTCGTCAGCAATTACAACAGTTTTGTTCCTTGATTCTATATTTTTCATGCAGTCAGAAATACCTTAACACCTATTTGTAATAACACAATTATCGCATTAATATTGCCAAACCCATTGTTAAACATATCAATGAAGTTAGAATAAAGAACAAGAAATATTTTATTGGCTTTTCAGTAAAAAGTATTGATAAAGTGCAATAAAAGAAGGAGAACCGTCGTAAAAGTTGTATGTTTGTAAAGAGAAAATGCACATCACTAATAAGGAGAGATAAAAAGAAATAGTCATGAATCCATTATATGATAGAGGTTCACGTTTTAGATGCGTGAGCCTCTATCGTAATCATATAGATGTGAATGTCAGTTTTTCAGTTGATCAAGCATCGATAGCAGCGACACCAGGAAGTATTTTGCCCTCTATTGCTTCGAGAAGAGCACCACCGCCTGTGGAGATGTAAGACACTTTGTCTGCCATGCCGAACTTGTTGATACAAGCGACGGAGTCGCCGCCGCCGATTAGTGAGAAAGCGCCGTTGGCAGTAGCTTTAGCAATAGCGTCTGCGACAGCCTTAGAACCGCCGGTGAAGTTGTCGAACTCGAATACTCCTGCGGGGCCATTCCAAAGGATAGTCTTAGCATTTACGATAGCATCGGCGAATTTCTCACGAGTTTCAGGACCGGCATCGAGGCCTTCCCATCCGTCGGGTATGTTGTTTGCCATGCAGACTTGCGTATTGGCATCGTTTGCGAATTTGTCGGCTGCGATACAGTCGGTGCCAAGAACAAGGTTCACATTATTTTCTTTAGCTTTGGCGATAACGCTAAGGGCGATGTCAAGTTTGTCTTCCTCACATATAGAGTTGCCCACTTTGCCGCCTTGCGCCTTGGCGAAGGTATAAGTCATTCCACCGCAGAGGATCAGGTTGTCCACCTTGCCGAGCAGGTTTTCGATGATACCGATTTTTGTGGAAACCTTGGAGCCGCCCATGATAGCGGTGAAAGGTCGTTTGATATTGCTAAGGATGTTGTCAACAGCCTGGACCTCCTTTTCCATGAGGAAGCCGAGCATCTTATGATTTTTGTCGAAATACTCGTCGATGACAGCAGTAGAGGCGTGCTTGCGGTGAGCTGTTCCGAAAGCATCCATAACGTAACAGTCGGCATAAGAGGCAAGTTTTTTTGCAAACACCTTTTGTGACACTTTCATTGCTTTCTTAGCTTCGTCGTATTCGGGCGTACCTTTTTCAACGCCAACCGGTTTGCCTTCTTCTTCTGGATAGAAGCGCAGGTTTTCGAGTAGTAGGGCCTCTCCGGGTTTGAGAGCTTTAGCCTGATCGGAAGCGTTGGCACAGTCAGGTGCGAATTTAACTGATACGCCAAGGTGTTCAGAAACGACAGGAACAATTTGGCTTAGAGACAGCGCAGGATTTTTCTTGCCTTTAGGTTTTCCCATGTGGCTCATCATGATGAGTGCGCCGCCGTCGGAGAGGATTTTCTTAAGCGTAGGGAGTGCGCCTACTATACGTGTTACGTCAGTAACGTTGCCGTTCTCGTCAAGAGGAACATTGAAGTCCACGCGTACTATTGCCGTCTTGCCGGCAAAGTTGAATTGTTCAATTTTCATACTTTTCGCTTATTAAATAAATGGTTATAAATCTTTTTACCGAACCTATTGTGCAAAGTTAGTAAAATAAGTTGACAATGGATATAGATAAATGGATTTTTTACGATTTTTGGCAATTATAATGTCAGGAATGTAATTTCCATATTGCAATATCGGTATGAAATTCGTAACTTTGCCGATAATTAAAAAAAAACGAGATGATGGAGAAGAAAGACTGTGCGATAATAGTGAGCGGCGGCATGGACAGTGTGACGCTGCTGTATGATATGAGAGACAGGATAGCCTTGGGTATCACGTTTGACTATGGCAGCAACCACAACGCCAATGAGATAGCGTTTGCAAAACTGCATTGCGAGAGGCTTGGGATAAAGCATGTGATAATCCAATTGGGATTTATGTCGGCATATTTCAAGAGTTCGTTACTTGAGGGAGCGGAAGCCATACCTGAGGGGAGCTATGCAGATGAGAATATGAAGTCAACCGTTGTGCCGTTTCGCAACGGTATCATGCTGTCGATAGCGGTTGGCATTGCCGAGTGTAATGGGTTGAAAAGCGTGCTTATAGCCAATCACAGTGGTGATCATGCCATTTATCCTGATTGTCGCCCGACTTTCATTGACAGTTTCTGTGCGGCGACAGAGGCAGGCACATACGCTGGGATAAAAGTGGTTGCGCCCTATATGAACATATCAAAGTGCGATATTGCAAAACGAGGGAAGGCACTTGGCATTGATTATTCAGAGACGTGGAGTTGCTACAAGGGAGGAGAGAAACACTGTGGAAAATGTGCGACGTGCATTGAAAGAAGGCAAGCGTTGAGAGAAGCAGGTATTACAGACAATACAGAGTATTTTGTGTAGAGGGTCAATTTATTGAGGCCGGCGAAGTGTGAAGAATGAAGAATGAAGGGTGAAGAATGAAAAATGAAGAATGAAAAATGAAGAATGAAAAATGAAGAATGAAAAATGAAGAATGTACTATTGATTAGAGGGATGGATGCAAACAAAAAACGCCTGGGGTCAAGCGAAGGCGTTTTTTAGTATAGATGTTTTTGAACAAAATCAAGTCATTCACCTACTCAATGACGATGAGAGGAGTGTTTTCCATTACGCTTTCACCTTCCTGAACAAGGATTTCAGTAACCTTGCCGGCAATTTCGGAGTCGAGGTTGTTTGCCATTTTCATGGCTTCGAGTACAACCACGGTGTCACCGACTTTAACCTCATCGCCTATGGCGACATTAATTTCCTTGACAACTCCGGGCAGTGGAGCCATAACGGAATTAGTGGTATTATACTTTTTGGCACCACTTGTGCTTGCCGGCTTTGTTGTAACAGTTTTGGCGGCTACTGGCTTAACGACAACCTTTTCCTTTACAGGTTCAGGCGTATGTTCCATTTCAACCTTAAATTTCTCACCGTTCACCACGACGGTAGCGATGTTATGCTCGATACCGTTGATGGCAACCTCATACTTGTTGCCGTTAATTATATATTTGTATTCTTTCATATTTTACTTTTCTATGGGATGTTGTGTCATCGTGAGAGCATGAGATTCCCATTCGGAACGCTTGTCCTTAATGGTAATGATACCAGCCTCAATGTCGTGTACGTTGTTACCGTTATATTCGTGCAGGGCAAGAGCGATGGCTGCATATACTTCGTTGTTGTTCATATATAAATAAAGCATTAAAAAAGTCGTGTACATCACATAGGAATGTTGCCATGTTTCTTTGCGGGCAGGCCGTCGCGTTTTGTAGCCAACTGAGCCAGAGCGCGGCAGATACGGAAGCGTGAGTTGCGCGGTTCAATCACATCGTCGATATATCCATATTTTGCAGCCTGGTAAGGGTTGGCAAACATCTCGGTATATTCTTCTTCCTTTTCCTCGAGGAAGCCCTTTGGGTTCTCGTGCTCTTTAGCCTCCTTAGCATACAGGACGGCAACGGCGCCACTAGCACCCATTACGGCAATCTCGGCAGATGGCCAAGCATAGTTGATGTCAGTACGCAATTGTTTGCATCCCATTACGATATGGCTGCCACCATAGCTCTTGCGGAGAGTGACCGTAACTTTTGGAACGGTAGCCTCGCCGTAGGCATAGAGCAGCTGGGCGCCGTGAAGGATTACGGCATTGTACTCCTGTCCGGTACCGGGGAGGAAACCAGGCACGTCAACAAGTGAGACGATAGGGATGTTGAAGGCATCGCAGAAACGGACGAAGCGTGCCCCCTTGCGGCTTGCGTTGACATCGAGGACGCCGGCGTAGCAAGCCGGCTGGTTAGCGACGATACCAACACTCTGACCGTTGAAACGAGCGAAGCCGACGATGATGTTTTTTGCGAATTTAGGTTGTACTTCAAAGAACTCATGGTTGTCTGTTATGGCACTTATCACCTTGTACATATCGTAAGCCTGGTTGGGGTCTTCGGGTATAATTTCGTTGAGGGAGTCCTCCATACGGTTGATAGGGTCATCACATTGTTTGCGTGGGGCCTCCTCCATATTGTTTGATGGTATATAGCTGAGCAGCGTTTTGATCATCTCCATTGCCTCTTCCTCAGTAGCAGCCGTGAAATGCGTGACACCACTCTTGGTAGAGTGGACGCTTGCGCCGCCGAGGTGCTCTTGGTCGATGTCCTCGCCAGTAACGGTCTTAACCACTTTTGGTCCAGTAAGGAACATATAAGAAGTATTTTCCATCATCAGCGTGAAGTCAGTGAGGGCAGGAGAATAAACAGAGCCGCCGGCGCAGGGTCCGAAGATACCGCTGATTTGCGGTATTACGCCGGAGGCGAGGATATTTCTCTCGAAAATCTCGGCATATCCACCGAGAGCACAAATACCCTCCTGAATACGTGCGCCTCCGGAGTCGTTGATCCCGATGATAGGAGTGCCCATTTTCATAGCCATATCCATGACCTTGCAAATTTTCTGCGACATTGTCTCTGAAAGAGAGCCGCCGTTGACGGTGAAGTCTTGTGCGAAGAGATATACGAGTCTGCCGTCGATAGTACCGCTGCCGGCAACGACACCGTCGCCGAGGAACTGTTTCTTTTCCATGCCGAAATTGGTGCAACGGTGTAGTTTGAACATATCAAATTCCTCAAAGCTGCCTTCGTCAAGCAACATTTGAATGCGTTCACGAGCGGTATATTTACCGCGGTCGTGCTGTTTCACAATTGCTTTTTCGCCGCCGCCCATGCGTGCTTTCTCGCGTTTGGCGATAAGTTCCTTTATTTTTTCAACTTGTTTGCTCATAAAAATATTTGATTTTACACTACTGAATACAGTAGTGTGAGAGATTTACAAAAGATTATTTTTCACAGAGCTCAGTGAGAACTCCGCAAGTTGATTTTGGGTGCAAGAAAGCGATATTGAGTTGCTCGGCGCCTTTACGTGGAGCCTTGTCGATCAGCTTGACACCTTTGCCGTCGCATTCAGCGAGAGCGTTGGAAACGCCATCCTCAATACAGAAAGCCACGTGGTGCACACCATGGTTGCCCTTGTCGAGCCACTTCTGGATAGTGCTGTCGGGAGATGTCGGTTCGAGTAATTCCAGTTTAACCTCACCACACTTCAAGAATGCGGTTTTTACCTTTTGGTCAGCCACTTCCTCAATGGCGTAACAATTCAATCCTAATACGTTTTCAAAATAAGGTAGAGCCTCCTCAATGCTCGGAACAGCTATACCCAAGTGCTCAATATGAGAGATTTTCATAAAAATTAATTTTGTTATTTTAGGCGTGCAAAGATACATATTATTATCAAATGCGGCAACAAAACGATGAAAAATCGGAGATTTTTCACGAATTAAGAATTAAGAATTAAGAGTTAAGAATGTGCTATGGCAAAAGTGCTATTTCTACATATCAAAGAGCTTGATTAGAGTTCATTTTATCAGTTGAACTGCGTTTGACAATTTCTCGTCAAGACAGTGTACAAGCACGCTTGCACTGCTTATCTGTCTTATCGAATTCGTTCGATAATAGTTTTGATGCCTTTGATTTTCTCGTTGGCGGTGCGATTTAAGACCTCTTGCCAACGATTACGGGCGATGGCGACATAGGAGCAGCGTTCCTTGACATCAATGCGGCCTATTTCGTTGGCAGCCAGCCCCCCTTTTTTGCAAAGGAAGCCGAGGATGTCGCCTTTGGAAAGTTTGTTTTTTTTACCCTTTCCGATATAGAGAGTTACCATGCGTGGCTGCGGCGGTGTTGTGGAGACAGGGTTTGAGATGACGTATTCTTCTGGTTTTTCCTTTACATATTCAGGTATTGTCTCATCGGGTGAGAGCAGGAAGAATGCGCGTCCGGTAGATTGCCAACGTGCAGTTCTTCCCACACGGTGGATATATTCATCGTTGCCAATGGGCAAATGATAATGGATGATGTTGTCGACCTCTGGGATGTCGAGGCCACGAGAAGCCAAGTCGGTGCCCACAAGGACGTTGGCAGAGCCATTGCGGAACTTATACAGAGCATCCTCACGCTCTTTCTGGTCCTTTCCGCCGTGGAATCCACTTACAGAGAACCCTTTTTCGTATAGGAAATCAGTTACACGGTCAACGCTGTCACGGAAATTGAGAAACACGATAGTACTTGAGTCGCCAAAGTCGCAGAGCAATCGAGCCAGAGTTTCCAACTTATCCTTATCGGGACTATATACCTTATATATAATTATCCTGTCAGGGATTTGGGTATCAGAGAGAAAGTCGAGGCGCGCTGTCTTGCCCATGTTGACGAAAGAAGGTATCTCGTTGGCATCGGTGGCGGAGAGCAAAATCCTGCGCTCAATGTTGGGCAGTTTGCCAATTACGTCACACATCTCATCACGGAAACCCATTTTGAGGCATTTGTCAAACTCGTCAATTACAAGATATTTAACATTATAGACAGAGAAATTACCTTTGTCGATATGGTCGTTTATGCGTCCTGGTGTGGCGAATACAATATGAGGCTTTATTTTGCGCAACTCCCTATGCTCGTCCATTGTAGCTCTGCCGCCATACAAGCAAATTGCCTTAAGCGAAGATCCCATAGTGCGGAAAACGTCGTAAGTCTGCAAGGCCAACTCACGGCCAGGGACAAGAACCACGGTTTGAATTTCATCAAGAGAGGGATTAAGCAGGTTTACCAACGGCAATAAGTAAGCCAATGTCTTGCCACTGCCGGTAGCTGACAGAACAACCACATCCTTATCGGATTTAGAAAGAGTTTCTATAGTCTGGGACTGCATCTCGTTGAGAGAGTCGATGTGTAATTTTTGCAACAAATTTTCAATTTCCATAATTTTACTTTTGATATGCAAAGATAGTGAAATAATTTGAAATGGGATGTTTGTAGTAAAGGTCAGCTCTTTAGATACTATTTCCTTTTATATAAAACGTTAAGGACAATATTGAGGGGTATGAGGAAAGAAAGAGAGATTGTTATTTTCTGTGGAGGGTGATAACGACGATTTCGTTGCTTGCTCCGAAGCGGAAGGGGATGAAGCCGCCGGCACCGACGGAGACGTTGAGGGCGCGGTCGTCGTCGAAGAACAAGCCGCCCCATTCCTTGTAGATGAGGGATGCGGGCGACCAGCCGAAGATCTTGAACTGTGTAGCGTGAGTGTGGCCGCTTAATGTGAGTTGGACGTTGCTTTCAGGAAGGATGGTGCGCCTCCAGGCAGTTGGGTCATGCTCAAGCAAGATGATGAAAGAGCCATCTTTCACGTCAGATAAAGTCTTGTTTATGTCGCCCTTTTGTGGGAAGGGCGGTCTGCCGTCGTTCTCCATACCGGCAATAACTATTGAACTTTTCTTTTCACGCAGGTTACCCTTATTTTTACCGGTGATAACTGTCGAATTGTTTTTATCACGCAGGTTATCCTTGTTTTTATCAGCAATGAAATCACGCTGAATTACCATATTCTCGTTGAGCAACAAGTTCCAGCCGAACTGCCGTTCCCTGCTGATTATCTCACGCTCGTTGGCAACTTTCATGACATCATCCGCCTTGATGTAGTCAGCGTAATCATGGTTGCCGAGGACGGAAAACACGCCATCGTTAGCCTGCATTTTGCTAAGGATAGAGATGAAAGGATAAAGTTCTTTCGGTTGCATATTCTGCAAGTCGCCCGTGAAGGCTATTAAGTCAGGCTTTTGTGCGTTTATGCTATCCACAATTTTTTGAAGCGGTATAGTGTCGTTGCCATACGTTCCGACATGGAGGTCGCTGATATGTACGATGCGGTAGCCATCGAAAGCCACCGGCAGGTCATGCGAGTAGTAATCAATGTGGCGGATTTCCAATTTCTTGAAGCCCAATGTACTGCCGTAAGCCACCAGATACATGATGAACAGGGCGAGGAATAGTCCGATGAGATTACCCCAGTTGTTGTGGCTGTGGCAAAGGCGGCAACACAGCCAACCGAGCAGCGAACAAAGAGCGTAAATAAATTTCGGTATTATGATGAAGCCAACGAGGAACAGATACACGTTGAGAACGGTATTGTTGTCAGGAGCAAAGTTGCGTGAAGAAGCGAGGAAAATTGTATAAGCGCAAAGAATTATGCAAGGCAGCCACCACAGAATCCGTTGCCACCATAGATACCTTGTGCGTCGGCGCAGCATGTGTCGGTCGAGATAGATATCCGGCAAAATCGTGATGATAAGAATGAGAATGAAAATCCGTGCTATCATGGTATGAACGATTTATCTGAATTTGATTTCCTCGCCATGGCAAGACACGTCAAATCTGCCATTATTTAATATATGAGAGCCGTTGCAGAAAGTGTGGATAACTTTCCAGTTGAACGAATGACCGAGCATTGGGCTCCATTTACATTTGCTTTGGATAATATCCTCAGTAACCGTCCAGGGGCTGTTAGGTTTTACAATCACGATGTCAGCCTTGTAACCCTTGCGTATGAAGCCACGCCGGTTGACCTCAAAGAGCAGGGCGGGGTTATGGCACATCAGTTGTACGAGGCGTTCAATTGAAAGAACACCCTCGTCTGCGAGTTCGAGCATAGTAACGAGGGAGAACTGCACCATGGGCATACCGGAAGCAGCAAGAGCGCACCCCCCTTGTTTCTCGGAAAGCAAGTGAGGAGCATGGTCGGTGCCAACGACAGAAATCCTTCCGTCAGTCAGAGCTTTGCGGAGTTCTGTCCTGTCGTGTTCCGTCTTAACCGCAGGGTTGCACTTGATTTTAGAGCCAAGCGTCTTATAATCCTTGTCAGAGAAATAGAGGTGAGCGATGACAGCCTCCGCCGTGATGTCAGGCATAGTATTTTCCCAAGGTTCAAAAAGCGACAGTTCACGAGCGGTGGAGAGGTGAGCCACGTGAAGGCGAGCGCCATATTTCTTAGCGAGTTGTACAGCCAAAGCAGTAGAGGCAAAGCACGCCTCGTCGCTGCGGATTTCCGGGTGGTGTATAGCGTCAGGGTCGTCCCCATATTTTGCTTTTGCAGCCGCCAAGTTGCTATTGATTATTGCGGTGTCCTCACAATGAGCCATTATTGGGAGCGTTGCGGTAGAGAAGATACTGTTAAGCGCCTTCTCGCTGTCCACGAGCATATTTCCTGTGGAAGAGCCCATGAACAGTTTTATGCCTGGTAAGCGATGAGTGTCGAGTTGTGTTAACAGGTGCACATTGTCGTTTGTAGCGCCGAAGAAGAACGAAAAGTTGACGTGGCTATTTTTTTTGCCCAACATAAACTTCTCGTTGAGCGTTTCAAGAGAGGTGGTCTGTGGGAGCGTATTAGGCATATCGAAGAATGATGTAACGCCGCCGAAGGCAGCAGCCCGGCTTTCACTTTGAATATCCGCTTTGGCGGTCATTCCAGGTTCACGGAAGTGGACATGTTCGTCTATGAGTCCTGGCAGAACGAAACAGCCGGAGGCATTGACAAATTTGTCATAATGTTTATGTGAAGATGTTTTTCCCTGAAGGATATCAGAAATGACGCCGTTTTGTATTACGAGAGAGCCGAGGAAAGATTTGCCCTCATTAACGATTAGCGCATTAGAAATCACCAGACACATAGCTTAACCCCATTCATTTTGTGTAGTGTGGTCCCATCAAGGTAGCAGGCCCTGTGAGTTAAGGGTATCATTTGGTTGAGCCAACTCGTTAGGTGTCGGAGTCTGTGCTTGTGGAGAGTTATAGTCGTTAGCGTCGTTTGCGAAGGCCGTACCGTTCATTATTGCCTGGTTTTGTTGAGCTTTCTCGTAATAGTCTTTGACGTAAGGGTCGTTTTTGAAATTGGCAGTTGCCTTGCTCATTATGTCCTCAATCCAAGGTGACAGTTCTGGATAGGTGTTAGTAGCAGTAACCATGAAGAACACACCAGGTCCGAGCACGTTATCGAAGTTATCAACGATGAATGAAGTGATTAATTTATCCTCTTTGTCAGAGATTTCGTCGGCCATTTGGTTGAGTTTAGCATTTATTTCGTTGAGGTCGGCACCTTCCATGATTGCCTGGCTCTGAATATGCGAGAGGTCAGCCATTTCGTTTGCCAGTTGGTCGTATTGTTCCAGGAAGTTGAAGAGTTTCTCATTGAGCGGTGTGCCGCTCACTCTTCGCTGTGTATTGTCAATTTTTATTGATATGTCACCTTTTTCAAGGACTACGGGAATGATGCTTTCTTCATCCATGAAGAGCGTAACGAGTTTAGTGGAGTCGAGAGTGCCTTTGAAGGCGAATTTGCCATGCACGATGTCGCAGGAGTCGATGTCGCGTAGATCCCCATTGTTGTAAGTCTTGAGGAAGAGCATGCGTCCGTCGAGGGTAGGAATATTAGAAGATCCCTCAATATTATAAGAGTTAGCGCAAGAGGCAAGAGAGATTATTGCGAGTAGTGCGTAAATAACTTTGTTCATATCATTGTTTTAAATAGTCCGAGTCCTTTCGTAAAACCAGATATTAGATGTCATGGTAGGGAAAGAGAATATTAAATACATCACAAAAATACTATCAATTGTCGATGTATGAAAAAAAATTTATTCAATTTAAAACAAAAGGGCAGTCTTTTATAGTTTTTTTTACATCTGGGTCCAAATAAAAGGGTAAAAGAGCTATTTTATGTTTTTAATCTTGTTCAATTCGTTAGAGATTCTATGAGTGGAATAAATTTCGAGGACGGCAGCGATGAGCAGGGCAACGACCCAGTTGTTGTGTATGAAATAGATATAATAAGAGTATCCGTTTTTGAACCATTTGAGGAAATAAGGGAAGAGGAAGTGGTAAGAGTTTTCGATTAGCAGAATAGCTGCGATGATGAAGAAGATGTCGCTAGTGATCATAATTTTTCTCAATCTACGGATAATAATGTCATTGCCGAGGTAAGTCTGGCACATCTGCATGGCAGCGAAGGCGAGTGCGCCGACGGAGAATATGAAGGGAGATATTGAGAGTTTTCCGAACACATAAAGAGCTGCACCCACGACCATGAGGCAGGCGCCGGAGAGAAGGATTACGTTTTGCAAGGTAGAGAGTTGTCTCATTACTTGTTGTTTATGTTGTTGTTATCATCTCTAAGTACGAAGATGTCCTCGTCGTCGGCTTTCATGAAATAGTTTTCCCGTGCTATTTTTGTAATGGCGTTTGGGTCAGTGCGCAGTTCATGAAGGGTTTTCTCGTCTTTTTCGTATTGAGAGTTGAGCGTGTTTATCTGATCTTGCAATTCGTTGACCAACATTCTGTTTTGCACATGTTGTAGTATGCTGTTTTCATCGAAGAAGCCCACGATGAAGACACCTAAAGCAGTCACAATCCAGTATTTGTTGTGGCCAATAAAGTTCCAAAAAGGATGTAATCGGCTCATATAATGCAAAGATAAAGCAAGAATTGGAAAATAGCAAAACAAACTACGATTTATTTTGCTATTACCAATATAAATCAGAGATTGGCCAATTTTATGACCATGTCAACGGCAGCGGAGAGGCCATCAATGTTTTTTCCGCCCGCCATAGCGAAGTGCGGTTGTCCGCCTCCGCCGCCCTGGATGAGTTTTGCGGCCTCGCGAATGATTTTGGCAGCATTGATGTTATGCTCTTTCACGAGGTCATCGCTGATTATCACGGTTAGAGTAGGGCGGTTTTCGTAAGTGCTGCCGATGGCGCAGATCATGTGTCCAGTCACGGCGGTTCGGATTTTGAATACCAAGTCTTTTGCCATGTCAGGCAAGAGCGGCATAACGGCGGTTATCACCTTAACCCCATTAATTATTTTCGTTTTGGAAACCAGTTTTTCTTTCAGGCGTTCAACAGTCTCGGTTTGATACTGTTCGATGTTTTTCTTCATTGCATCGTGCTCCTCGATGTATTTTTGGATAACCCCTTTGAGGTCTTTGGCGTTGTTGAACAAGCCACGTATGGCTTTCATGCCAGTCTCAAGGTTATAGAAGAACATTTCGCACTCTTTGCCCGTCAAGGCCTCTATGCGTCGGATGCCGGCAGCCACGCTACTTTCAGAGATAATTTTGAACATACCTATTCTGCCAGTTGACCTTGCGTGAATACCGCCGCAGAACTCGATGCTTGGTCCGAACTGGACGACGCGCACTTTATCGCCATATTTTTCACCGAAGAGAGCTATTGCGCCGAGTTTTTTAGCCTCATCGAGAGGCAGGTCGCGATATTCGTCGAGCGACAGATCTTTGCGTATCATCTCGTTGACCAGCATTTCAGTCTGGTGTATCTCCTCATCAGAAACCTTTTGGAAGTGAGAGAAGTCGAAGCGGAGGGTGTCGGGTGAGACGTAAGAGCCCTTTTGTTCGACATGGTTGCCGAGGACCTGTTTGAGGGCATAGTCGAGCAGGTGAGTAGCCGTGTGGTTGGCGGCGCTTGCCTCACGTTTTTCGGTGTCAACGCAAGCCATGAAATCAGCTTTTGGATTATTCGGCAGTTGTTTAACGATATGAATTGACTGACCGTTTTCACGTTTGGTGTCGATGATATCAATTGTCTCGTTTTCGCTGACGAGAACGCCGGCATCCCCCACCTGACCGCCCATCTCGCCATAGAAGGGCGTATAGTCGAGGACGAGTTCATAGAAAGTATTCTTTTTCTGCGTTACCTTGCGGTAGCGTAGGATGTGGCACTCATATTCAGTAAAGTCATAACCCACGAATTGCTGTTCTCCGGGAGCGAGTTCCACCCAGTCGCTGTTTTCTACGGCGGCAGCGTTGCGTGCCCTTTCCTTTTGTTTCTGCATTTCCTCGCCAAACTGTTTTTCGTCAACGGAGAGGCCGTTTTCACGGCAGATAAGTTGTGTGAGGTCGAGCGGGAAGCCGTAGGTATCGAACAGTCGGAAGGCGCGGAAGCCATCAAGTTCAGACTTACCGTTTGCCTTAACCTCCTCGATAGCATCAGAGAGCATATTGATACCGTTGGAGAGAGTGCGGAGGAAAGCGTCCTCCTCCTCTTTCATCACCTTCATTATCAGATCCCGTTGCGCTTTGATTTCCGGGTAGGCGTCGCCCATTTCCTCAATCAGCGTGGGCAACAGTTTGTACATGAAAGCATCTTTCTGAGCGAGGAACGTGTAGGCGTAGCGGACAGCGCGTCTTAGGATACGTCGGATTACGTAACCCGCTTTAGCGTTGCTTGGCAATTGACCGTCGGCTATAGAGAAGGAGACGGCGCGGAGGTGGTCGGCAACCACTCTCATTGCCACGTCAATATTCTCGTCCTTTCCGTATTGCAGGCCAGAGAGGCGAGATATTTCCTTTATGATAGGCTGGAAGATGTCGGTGTCATAGTTGGAATGTTTGTCCTGCAAGGCACGGACGAGACGTTCGAAGCCCATGCCCGTGTCGATTACCTGCATAGGTAATTTTTCGAGGGAGCCATCGGCTTTGCGGTTGTATTGCATGAAGACCAAGTTCCATATTTCGATAACCTGCGGGTCATCCTTGTTGACCAGATTTCTGCCGGGCACTTTTGCCTTTTCCTCTGCGGTACGAGAGTCGAGGTGTATTTCCGAACAAGGACCGCAAGGACCGGTGTCGCCCATTTCCCAGAAATTGTCGTGCTTGTTGCCGTTGATGATATGGTCGGCCGGCACGTGTTTGAGCCATAAACGGGAGGCCTCATCATCACGGTCGAGGTTTTCCTCTTTCGAGCCTTCGAACACCGTAACATACAGGTCGGCGGGATTGAGGTGCAGCACGTCAACGAGGTATTCCCACGCATAGTCGATAGCCCCCTCTTTGAAATAGTCGCCGAAGCTCCAGTTGCCGAGCATTTCGAACATGGTGTGGTGGTAGGTGTCGTGTCCCACTTCTTCGAGGTCGTTGTGTTTGCCGCTTACGCGGAGGCATTTTTGAGAGTCAGCCCTGCGGCGAGGGTCAGGAGATTTAGTACCGAGTATCACGTCTTTCCACTGGTTCATGCCGGCGTTGGTGAACATCAGTGTAGGGTCGTCCTTGATAACCATGGGAGCGGAGGGCACTATTTGGTGTCCTTTAGATTCAAAAAACTTCTTGAACGAGTTGCGTATTTCGTTAGCTGTCATCATATTCTTGTTAAATTTACATTAATCTAATGGGCAGCAAAATTATAAAAAATATGATAAACGGCAAAATTATTTACCTAATAAGAAGACAGGTAGAAAACTGTGGAGTTAGAAGGTGCGATATGAGAACATCAACCAGTTATCGGAGAATTTGAGGAGGGGGGTCAGGAACAGATTATTATCGAAGTGATTCAAAGTGTTTCAAAAGTGTTTCACTTTTTGGATGTGTCAGTTTGTTGGTGTTTCTGTATTTTGATAAGTCAGAGTGTCCGTATTATGCTGTATTTCTATGTCAACAATTCAATTTTTCGCTGTTTTCAGTTTCATTATG
Organism: Prevotella sp.; assembly: GCA_021204605.1. Classification (GTDB taxonomy): domain Bacteria; phylum Bacteroidota; class Bacteroidia; order Bacteroidales; family Bacteroidaceae; genus Prevotella. The sequence continues at coordinate 1,153 of JAJPZD010000068.1, read as the reverse complement.
TCAACAGTTAGTGTTTCACTTTTGAAACATTCAGAATGTTACTGTTTCATTGCCTTATGGTGTCATTATGTCAGCATTTTATTATATTTAGTGTCTTTATTTTAAGTATTATACCATTTTATTTTTCTTTTTGTCGTTCAGTGTTTCGCTGAAACACTGAAACATCAGTTTTTTGTTTCACTTGTTGTATTTCACTGTTTTGGCAATTCAGCCCTTAATTTTTGAACTGACATCGCAAAGTCTTTAGATGTATATTCACAATGCAAAGTTAGAGAAAAACCTGCAAACGACCAAAAGATGTTCAAAGATTTGCAAAAAAGTTGAAAAATCAGGGTTTGTCTGACGACAGAGAGGTTACTTTTTGTTTAGCCGTACATTAATGACAAGTTTGATATTAAAATTCATAATTATTATGCTAAATCGGTTTAAGAAAATAATAGGGCAAACGATAGATGAAAAGGCCGTGCAGACGCTCAAGGCAAAGGCAGTGGAAAAACTGAAGGAGAAGGCAGTGGAAATGCTTACAGAGAAAGCAGTGTCAAAGTCTGTGGGGACTAGTGCGTCACAGCCAGTGAGAACGACAGAGCCAAAGGTTGTTGAGGCGAAAACGGAGAGGAAAGAGGGATATAATAAGATTACCTCAGCGCGGATTGATGGGAGATGCCGTGGTCTTATCCTTATACTCACAGCAGAGGCAGGAATAGATTCGAATGAGTTGAAGAATGATAAGGAAGCCCAAAAGTCAGCCTATCTTAGGATACAGGAGAAATTTCCAAAAGAGATTAAAATCTATAACCAACTTATTGTTATGGAGGAAGAATTGAAGAAAAAAGAGGCACCTTTATCAGAAGGTAGTTATAAATCAGATTTAATGATAGGTATGTTAGAGGCAAAGACCGTTCATATAACCAATCGTCCTTGGGCAGACCTGACAGAATTGAGAGATATTGTGTAAGGGCGAATGAGAAGATTGCCGAATAGCGTTTAATTAAATTTTGAAATGTAGTACATTCATCATCAAAATGCGACATTAAGATCATTTTCTTAGTGTCGCATTTATTGAGTTTAGAATTGCAGTTGAGAATGGAAATGTTTTATGTAAACGATAAGAGAAAATGATGTTACCCACGTTCATTAAATGTAGGGACATAAT
>JAJPZD010000166.1 GCA_021204605.1 Prevotella sp. | reverse complement strand
AACCTGAAAGGATTATCACTTTCCGCGTTCCTTGGATCGACGACAAGGGCAAGGTTAACGTGAACATCGGCTACCGCGTTCAGTTCAATAGTGCCATCGGTCCCTACAAGGGTGGACTGAGGTTTCACGCCTCCGTTAATCTGTCTATTCTGAAATTCCTCGGTTTTGAGCAGATTTTCAAAAATGCCCTCACCACTCTGCCTATGGGCGGCGCAAAGGGTGGTTCTGATTTCTCTATCCGTGGCAAAAGCGACGCTGAGGTGATGCGCTTCTGCCAGGCCTTCATGACGGAACTCTACCGACACGTCGGCCCCGACGAGGATATCCCTGCCGGTGACATCGGCGTCGGCACTCGTGAGATTGGCTACCTTTTTGGTATGTACAAAAAACTCACGCACCACTGGGATGGCTTCATCACCGGTAAGGGTCTTGAATGGGGCGGCTCGCGTATCCGCCCGGAGGCTACCGGCTATGGCGCTCTCTACTTCGTTAACCAGATGCTCAATGAGCACAATTTCGACATCAAAGGCAAGACAATCGCTGTCAGCGGCTTCGGTAATGTCGCCTGGGGTGCTATACAGAAGGCTGACCAGCTCGGCGGCAAGGTGGTTACAATATCTGGCCCCGACGGCTATATCTATGACCCGAATGGCATTACCGGCGAGAAAATCAACTATCTGCTTGAGCTCCGTGCTACGGGTAATGATGTTTGCCAGCCTTACGCTGACGAGTTCGAGGGCTCTACTTTCGTCCCCGACAAGCGGCCTTGGGAGGTTAAGGCTGACATCTACCTCACCTGCGCTACGCAAAACGAACTTGATGGCAACGATGCTGATACTATCTTGGCTAACAAACCGATTTGCATCGCCGAGGTTTCCAACATGGGCTGCACCGCAGAGGCCGTTGACAAATTCATCGCCGCACGACAACTGTTCGCCCCTGGCAAGGCCGTAAACGCCGGTGGCGTGGCTACCTCCGGTCTTGAGATGACTCAAAACTCCATGCGCCTTAACTGGAGCGAGGCGGAGGTTGACGAGAAACTTCATTCTATTATGCACAGCATACACGGGCAATGCGTTAAATATGGCAAACAGGCTGACGGTTACGTTGACTATGTTAAAGGCGCGAATATCGCCGGCTTTATGAAAGTCGCCAACGCTATGATGGCCCAGGGAATAGTATAATAGTTCTCTAATTAGAAAAGGAGGTATATTATAGCTTGAGGAAATTTTTTATAATTATATCTCTTATGTTTTGCTGTACCATTCTTCATGCTCAGGAGAATGGTATAGCAAGCTATTACTCTAACCGCTTGCAGGGACACCGCACTAGCAACGGCGAAAGATACCACAAGGACAGCCTTACTTGTGCCTACAACCGCTTCCCTTTCGGCACTATGCTCAAGGTAACCAACATTAAAAACGGCAAGAGCGTCGTCGTGAGAGTCACCGACAGATGTGGCAAAAACCACCGCATTGACCTCTCTTACGCCGCCGCTAAGCAAATCGACCTTATCCGGTACGGTACGGCTACTGTCGAAATCAGAAAATTGGAGGAACCTGACTCCCTACCAAATGAATAGCTTTCATCTCCTCTTGATCATTCCTTCATCTGTAATCTCTACATCACTGTCCGGCATATCTTCTGCTGTCAGTTTTTGTATCTGCCTTACAACCCTTTTGCTGTTGTCGTATCGTGGACCTAATTCTTTATACTGGATGAATGGATAGATCTTGCCCGACAAAAACTCTCCTTCCTTGTTGATCTTCGCTTCTACAACAGGGGCATAGCCTGATTTCCCCAATATGCTGATGCTGTAGGGCGTGCAGAAATTTCCCAAACTGTATGCTATGAACCTGTCCTTGTAAACTTCAACACAACGCACCACGTGCGGTCCATGACCATATACAATGTCTGCCCCGTTGTCTATGCAGAAATGGGCAAAATCGCGCAACGAGCCCCTGTCTTCGGTGAAAAATATCTCTTTCTCGTATGGCAGATGACTCTTGTCCTCGCCTTCAGCACCTCCGTGAAATGATACTATAATGATGTCTGTCTTTGTTTTAAGTGTGTCAAGTACGGCTTTCACTGCATCCAAATCCTGTATCTTCAACGTGTAATAGTTGTGACCGAATGCGCACAACCCGTATCTTATCCCGCCTTTTTCTATTATCGCATATCGGTTGTGCCATTTCACTCCCACATGACTTATACCAAGACTGTCCAACAGGTGTTCTGTGGAACGCACACCCGTCATCCCAAAATCATAAACATGGTTGTTTGCCATACTCAGAAAGTCATATCCTGCCTCTTTCAGCCTCGGCGCAAATTCTGTTGGCGTCCTGAATGCGTATGCGTGCTGTTTGGCTTTCTTCTCCAATTCTCCTCTGTCGCACAGCGTCCCCTCAAGATTGCCTACTGCCACATCTGCCCTCCGTAGTATGTGTTTCACATCGCTGAATAACTGACGCCCTTCGTCAGCCGGCAATATGGTGTCTGGATATGTCGTGCCCATCATTATGTCGCCAGTAAGCGCTATCACCAATGTGTCTTGCTCTGTGACGCTTGCTCTGTCACTAACCGACTCTTCTCTATCATAAACAACGGATGTTGACAGTCGCCCATCAACATCCGTTGAATTGCAGGCTGCTTCCATTATGCCTGCCAATATGATTATGCTGAAAGCTATTAGCTTCATCTTTGTTACATCACTCGACGTGCTCCTACATATCGGTGTGCATAGTAATCCTCCGTACTGCTGCTCACTATTATGCCCTTCTTGCTGCTCGCATGTATAAAACTGAATGTCCCGTTTTCCTGATTTACATCTACCACTATACCTACATGACCTATCGACCTTCCTGAACCAGGACTCTTGAAAAATACAAGGTCGCCTGTCTGAAGATCCTTCTTCTCTACTGATTCGCCTTCATTATACTGCTCACGTGATGAATGACTAAGGGTTATGCCTGATTGACCGAATACATATCTCGTAAAACCTGAACAGTCGAATGTGTATGGTCCTGACTGACCCGAACGGTAACGGTCTCCGATATGTGAAAACGCCTCGTCCATCACGTTGCATACCTTTGAAAATGAATAACCATCAAAGTCCATCCCCTCTCCATTGTAGAGGAAATCATAATTGTCTATTTCATCATACATGTCTTCTTCCTCACTCTTGCTCTTGTTGTTGTCCTTATCCTTATCGGCAAGAATAGGAGCTGCTATAAGCAGAAGCAACGCTATCATGGCTATTATTTTCCTTGTTTCCATTCAAATTAATTATAAGGTAGATTTTCATTAAAACGCTTGCGAAATTAATAAAAAATGTGCAATAAAAAAACTGCCTTTACATCTTTTGAACATAGTGAAAATCGCCATTTTTCGTTAATTCTTATACCATTATTATTTTATATATAACAATTTATCATATAATAATTAAACTAAAACTTTAATATTTTCCTGTTACATTCTTTAACATATAACACCTTATTTGTTCAAAATTAGGCACTTACGCCTCATTTCTCAACCAAATTTTTACGTTTAATCTCCCAATTCCTACCCATAACCCCACTTAAGTCATCTACATGGTTCTGATATTTTGTCTGAAATATTAACTGATGTTTTTCTTCGCTTTTCAATTAAAATACTAGTTTTATTACTCAAATAATTTCATTTCTTGAAATTTATTTGTACTTTTGACAAAATTTCAGAATGTATATGATAACTGCCTCAAGTGGCAACATCTCATGCAAAGCTCCAAGCAACTTCTCATGCAAAGCTCCAAGCAACTTCTCATGCAAGGAGCCAAGCAATATCGAATTTTTAATTCTTAATTCTTAATTCTTAATTCTTAATTTGCGAGCGAAGCGAGCACCATGCTTTATCCTATAGGAGAACAAGATTTCGAGAGACTAAGAAAAGTCGGTTTCGTTTATGTTGACAAGACGGCAAAAATTTACGAGCTTGCGTCAACAGGTAAATGCTATTTCCTATCACGTCCACGTCGTTTCGGAAAATCATTGCTGCTTTCCACAATGGAGGCGTATTTCTTAGGCAAACGGGAACTGTTCAAAGGTCTCGCAATTGAGCAGTTGGAGCATGAGTGGAAAAAATATCCAGTATTGTATATGGATCTGAACTCAGGAAAATACGATTCTGTGGATAATTTGGAAAGCAATCTGAATACCATTTTTGCTAAATGGGAAATGATTTATGGCGCATTGGAAGTGGAAAATACGTTTGAGGCGCGTTTCATCGGCATTATCCAGCGTGCATACGAGAAGACGGGTGAGGAGGTAGTGATATTGGTTGACGAATACGACAAGCCTATTCTCAATGCAATAGACAAAGAGGAACTGCAGGAGAAATTCCGCCAAACGTTAAAGTCAATATATTCGGTATTGAAAACACAAAGCAAATATATCCGTTTCGCTTTCCTTACCGGTGTATCGAAATTCAGCCACATGAGCGTGTTCAGCGACCTCAATAACCTGGAGGACATCTCCCTAAAACAACAGTATGCCGACATCTGCGGCATATCGAAAAAGGAATTGCATAAGTATTTCAATGATTCAATAAAAGAACTTGCAAAGGCAAACTCCATGACATACGATGAGGCGTGTGCGGAATTGGAAAAACTGTACGACGGCTATCATTTCGCCCCCAATTCACCAGGTATGTACAACCCATTTAGTCTGCTGAACACGTTGAAAAGCAAAGAATTTGGTAATTACTGGTATCGTACTGGCACTCCATCGTTCCTCGCCAAGATGTTGAAGAACAACGACTATAACCTTAATGATTTGCAGAATGATACGATTACGGAAGAAGAACTCGGACAGGTGGAGTCCCTGGATGATTCACCTGTTCCGATGCTATACCAGTGTGGCTATCTGACGATAAAGGACTATGATAAGGAGTTTAAGGAATACTCTCTCGGTTTCCCTAACGGTGAGGTTGAGAATAGTTTTCTGAAATATCTCTTGCCTTTTTACATCAGTAATTACAAAAAAAAGAATAAGACCTTTATTACGGAGTTTGTTAAAGATGTCAGAAATGGCAATCCGGAGGGTTTCATGTCAAGGATGAAAACGCTTCTTGATGGCAATGATTACCGTGT
>JAJPZD010000085.1 GCA_021204605.1 Prevotella sp. | reverse complement strand
AGTTTCTTTTTTACTTTTTTGGCTTTAATTTTTTACTTTTTGGTCTTTCTTTGTTATTTTATGGCCTTTCTTATTTAATTTTGGGGCTTTCTTAGTTACTTTCGGAGGCTTTCTTAGTTACTTTTGGGACTTTCTTAGTTACTTTTCAGCGTTACTTGGTTACTTTTCGTGAAAAAAGTAACTAAGTAACTATGCCCTACTTTTATTAAACATTATATTTTCAGACAAGAAATCGGCATCACAATAATTGCGATACCGATTCTTAAATTAAGGACATTAAATTCAATCTTTCTGGATTATAGCCCTGTATTTTTGGTTTCGCACTTTGGGATTATCCGGATTTGTCATTTCCAAATAACCTGCCTCTACCAACGGCAAAATGTATTTCGCCTTATTCTTAGACTGGTTTGTCAATCCTATGCGTGCCATTATTTCACCAGCCGAACGAGGTACAGAACAGAAATTCACAATATCTCTCTGCCTTTTCGTCAGATTTGTTTCCTTTTTCCCTTGCCGGGTACTCCTTACTTTATTATCACCCTTTACCTGATTATTTTCCTTGCCACCTTGGTTACCTTTTCTCGGAATAGTGATCAAGAACTCATGCTGAGCCTCACTGTTGGTGAACTGCACATCGAGCCCATTAGATACAGCACGCTGAATACCACTGCCTACACCTGTGTAGGGCAGCAAGTAGATGGCATTGCTGAAAAGGAAGGCGTTTCTCGGCATTGACGTGCCTGCAACGATATCGTCAACCGACAAGCCATTAGGCAATGCGCCCGGGCTATGTATCTCCACACGGTCATCAAAAATAAAAATGCGGATAGGTGCATTCCAATTTAGCGAGCGGTGGACAAGTGCATTCACCGTGAACTCCACAATGCTAATATAAGGAATCTCCAACTGCCCTTGCGAGTTGAATTCTTCAGATGTTTGAACGCTTTTCAAATTACGCTTGAAGAAAGCCATGATAATATTAAATTGGTGAAGCAAGTTGCCTTCCATATCGGCATCATCCACCTTGTCACGGAATTGTGTGCCGGCAATACTGTTACCGACATAACAGATACATTTGGCTGTCATAGTGTGTAGCCAACGCTGGGTATATTTAGCGAAAAGCAACACAGCAGCACATGTGAGTTGACCGTCAGGACGGATAAAACGGAGGTTGCGGAACAAACGGTTCAAATCATGGCCCGCAACAATAGTGCCACACACTTCATTTATACTACTTTTCCGCAACTTGTCGCCAATCATCCCCTTCTGCGCTAAAACAGTCTTGAATTTATTTGCCAGAAATTCCTTGATGGTGGCTTCATCAAGGTCATCAAGAGTAATGTCTTTTACTCCAGTCTCATCAGGGGCATAATTTCCACACTCTGTCATCATCTCCGCCAACTCTGCATTGTCGAAAACCTTGCGTTTGTCCGCACCGTTCTTTACCCACACAACACCCTTGTTGTCGCGATATGGCTTGTTTAGACCTTCTTTTACATGGGCTACGACAACAGCGCCCCCATTCACTTTCACATTCTCTATATCAAGCAAGACAGGAGGGACAACATTTCCGGATGCCAAATTGCCGAGCATCGCGGTCGTTTCCTGCACCTCTTTGTAAGTGAGGGGATTTGCCTCTCCTGTTTTGTCATTAACACCAATCACGAGGTCACCACCCCGTGAATTACTCAAAGCCACGAGTTCACAACCTATGTCGTATTTGTCTATTATGCGTTCTTTCATCTGAAGCCGAGTTTCTTCGGCTGTGCTTTTAAGTTGCTGTATATCTTCGTATGTCATAGTTAATTACATTCTTATATAAAAGGTATATATTACTTTATCAAACTCACAGGATTCTCCAACTCATTCACCAACAAATCCACTGTTGTACACGGATTATGCATTTGATAATTAACATTTCCTACAAAAAGCGAGCGTAATCGTTTTGCATTTTGTTTGGCAAAGTCCTCATTGCCTATTGAGGACAACACATTATAGACATCAGGATTGTTCTTCTCATATTTATAGTTCTTAAAACTATCATGTTTGCGTATTTCCTTTTCCAACTTATCAATGTAATCATGGCGGCTTAAACCAGTATTCAAATACTGAAAATGCAAATAATACCATAATTCAAAAGCCTCATTAGTCCAGGCACTGTTAAAAGAGTAACTCTGACACAATCTAATAGCTTCATTAACGTCAGAGAACTCATCCCTGTCGAAAACAACCCAAACCCGGTCAAATGGCAATTGCCGTTTCTGTTCTAATTCATCTTTAATATGTAGAGTCCGTTTTACAAGTGCACAAGTAAACATTCCTTCCCCTTTGATTACTTCTTCCCTGACTTCGGAAAATCTGTCTTTTACTAATGCGCGGAAATAATTCGGCTCAGTACAAGCACCTTCACAAACTATAAGGAAACGCACAATTTTAGAACGTGTATTCTCCTTACGTTTCTTTACAGCCTTTGCCTTACGCTTTTCACGTTTTAGTTTCTCAATCTTATATTTCAGTAGTTTTCCCATTACGAATAATTTTTTAGTTCATAAAAGGAATTGCTCCATAACGTCCATTTATATAATCCTTCTGTACACTACGGTCATTCCGTACTTTTGAGCCACTCTCGTCCTTGAATTCAACCAAAGAATAAAGGTCGGTCGAATCAACGTTATCTTTCTCTGTGAACCATATCTGGTCCCGCCGAAGATAAGCAAGATTAAGAAGATTGGTATCATGTGTTGCAAAAATCAATTGCGCCCCATTGACATTAGTCAGTGGATTCATAAACAATTGAACTATGCTGCGTGTAAGGAAAGGATGCAACCTTGCATCCAGTTCATCAACAATCAACACCTTGCCCCACCTAAGAGTATCGAAAATCGGTCCTGCCATATTGATAATTTTTTTTGTTCCTTCGGACTCCATTTCGTCCATATCAAATATTTCTGTTCCATGCGACTTTCCATAATCATCATAAATATTATGAGTGGTCTTAGGCTCCAAAACAGCTGCTCTTACTTTAATTGTCAATCTGGATTGTGATACATCAGAAAATTTCCCAACATCTTCTGATTTGTCATTAGAAATATTCTTCTCCGTGACGAAAAAATCATTAAATCCAAGTTGGGTATGACGGAAAAAATCCAAAGCCTGTTCACAACCATCCAAATGTTCACTGAACATCATTAAAGTATTTCCTTTATTCCCATAGTTTTCCTGTTTTGAAATGTAATTACAATTAATAAACCAATCAAGAATACGCATAGATTTTTCACCATTCAGCTGAGCAACCAAAGAAACAAACAGGCGGTTTGATGGGGTGGCTTTATCCTTACCGATTCCTTCGGGAAAACGAGCTTTTGAAATTTCAAACTCATCATCTACCCTAAGGAACAGGTTAAATTCACGTTGATTGTAACATTTCTCATATAACCATTCCTTACAGATACGCCTGTTATCATATTCAAATCCATAGCGGTATTTGATATCGCCTAAAAGGAATTGAATTTCAAACGATGTAGGAAAGGTTGTGGATTTCAAGTCCAACTTGAATGGTTGAAAATCCAACTCGTCATTGGGATTGAGTCTAACGCTACCAAGCAAAACATTTTTCATTGTATTCAAAGCCAACAACACATTACTTTTCCCACTTGAATTTGCACCATACAATACTGCGGCTGGCAATAAATGATATGAACCTTTATGGATTACAGAATCTTTCAATTCCTTAATTGAGCCAGCCTCCATACTAAGTGTTTTTTCGTCTTTGAATGAGCGAAAATTTTGAAATGTAAAATTTATCAACATGGAATTAATTTATTTTTGTGCAAATATACTAATTAAACTCAATACATAATGCTATTTTTGCGAGATTTTCTCATATTATTTAATATTCAGCATTATATATAGCTGTCTGTACATTTTGTGAATAAGCAAATGAATCCATAAAATTAAAACTTACTATATAATCTTTGATAGCATAGTTTGTTTGTACGTTGAGGAATTCAAAACAAACGGCGGCAGAGGTCTTATATCTCTGCCGCCGGACAATTATGGACTTATACAATTATGAATATCTTAGGATTTGTCCTTGCCTGATTATAGATGTCTTCTTCAGACGGTTGAGCTTGCAGAGCTTCTCAACGGTGACATGGCGCTTACGGGCTATCGAGGAGAGTGTCTCTCCACGCTGTACCTTGTGATAGCGGACATCCGACTTGCTCCTTGAGTTGCCGCTCTTCGAAGTCGAGGCGGTGGCATTGCCGCTGCCATCAACACCATTTATGCGGGTAGCAAGTTCTGAGTCATGCTCATACGTGCTTTTGCGGTACATATAACTGTCGCCGGTGACATCCTGGTTTTTGAAATCAAACATAATGGCAGGGTTGAGGGCTACCCCACAGAGACGCGTCTCAAAATGCAGGTGAGAGCCCGTGCTACGCCCCGTGTTACCTCCGAGCCCTATGGGGTCTCCTGCTTTCACTTCCTGGTCCTCCTTTACAAGGTGCTTTGACATGTGTCCGTAGATTGTCTCCAAACCGTTGTTATGGCGTATCACCACATAGTTGCCATAACCGCGTGCCTCATAATTCACAATCCTTACCTTGCCGTTGAATGCCGCTCGTATGGTATCACCGATATATACCTTGATGTCCAAGCCCTTATGGGCACGCCCCCAACGTTTTCCGAAGTTGGATGTTATCACCCTGCTTGTGGTGGGCATGCAGAAATTGCGCAGGTTGATCAAGAAGGAATCTGGCAGCTCTGTCTCCTGGTGAGCATACTTGTTGTTCCAATCTTTATACAGCATAGCTGCGGGAGAAGTACTTTCTTCCTTGTTGATGATGTCTCGTAACGCTAACGTGTCCACCGCTTTCATCTTCTTGTCTATGGGCGCCTGGCGTGCTAAAAGGTCTTGAGCTGAGACAGTAACTGCTCCGCATATAAGCAATGCGGTAATGATAAATGTCTTTATTGTCCTACTTAAATACATTTTCAATGTGTTTTTTCTAAACATAAGAAATGCGGGGTAACGGCTCCGCTTTGAATGACAATCAGAAAGAATAGTAAGAATAAAATCTGATTTATCATAAAAACGGAGCAAAGATAATAAAAATATTCCAATTGTAGGATATGTATTAACAAC
>JAJPZD010000142.1 GCA_021204605.1 Prevotella sp. | reverse complement strand
GCGATGTTCTTCATGTATGGCTTCATGTCGTAGATTATCTGTTCCGGCAATGCTATGCCTGTGAGTAACAGCACATTCTCGTCCTCACTGATACTGTCAAGTTTTCTGCTCTCTCCGTAATACACCGGGCGTAAATCCTCGTATTCCAATGTTGTGAAAAATATCTGCTGATAGGGCAGGAGCTTAATTGACTTTGTAATCACTCGCTGCTCCATAGGTTTCAAGTCTCTCGGACATTTTGTTATCATTACGATATTGGCTCTTTTCATTCCTTCCTGCGACTCCCTCAATCTGCCAGCCGGCAATAATTTGTCATGGATTATAAGTCTGTGAAAGTCTATCAGCAGCATGTTTATGCCTGGCTTTACATATCTGTGCTGATATGCGTCATCAAGCAATATCACGTCAGTATCCTTTGTCTCATAATCATTCATTATCCTTTCGATACCGTTACAACGGTTGGCATCAACAGCAATGTGTATGTCTGGATGTTTCTTTCTGAGCCAGTATGGTTCATCTCCTAATTCTTCTATTTTCGAGTCCTTCGTGGCAAGCACGTAACCTTTGCTCTTACGCTTGTAACCACGACTCAGTACAGCGACATGAAATCTTTCCTTGAGGAGTTTTATCAGGTATAGCACACATGGGGTCTTGCCAGAGCCGCCTGCTGTGATATTCCCAACGTTGATAATTGGAATATCAAAACTGCGGCTCTTCAAAATGCCGGTCTCAAACAGACGGTTCCGGAATTTCACGCCAATGCCGTAAAACCAACTGAATGCGATTAGCCATCCGTTTATCTTGATGAATTTCTTGTCCATAAGTTATAGAGAATTAAGGTGAAATCAAAGGTGTTTTATTGTTCTGTTTCTTTATTGCGTTTTTCATAATGATTTCTCCTTAACTGTTTTATTTTATATTTATGACAAACGGAAGCCTTGCCTGTGCTACATTCTGAATATTGAGTGTGCGCAATAGTTTGAATGGCTCATAAAATTCTCCGAATGTCTCACGCATCTTCTTGTCTGAGTAATCGTCTCCATAATTCAACAGTTGGTCGATCCAATCAGACTTTTCGGGATACGATGTGGCGTGATATTCCTTCAGTTTGGCAAGACTTGCTGCTTTCGCCACCGCTACATCCAACCCCCCAAGTTCGTCAACGAGTTTTTTGTTCACGGCATCCTGTCCGAGCCATACCCTGCCCTGCGCAACATTGTCAACATCCGCAGTGCTCATCTTCCTGCCTTCTGCCACACGTGAGAGAAACAGATTGTAGCCTCGCTCGATATACTTGTTGAGGTAACTAAGCTCCTCTTCACTGAAAGGACGGGATAAGGTGCCAAAACTGCTGTTCTTGTTTGTGCTCACCTCATCAAATTTAACGCCTAACTTCTGGGTTAGCAGCTCGCTGACATCAGGGAAAATCCCGAAAATTCCAATACTTCCTGTCAATGTTGTCGGCTCTGCAACAATCCAGTTGGCTCCACTGCTTATATAATAACCGCCAGAGGCAGCCATGCCACCCATTGAGACAACTACAGGTTTTTTTGCTTTTAACAACTGGATGTAATGCCATATCTGTTCTGATGCGTATGCACTGCCTCCTCCTGAGTTTATGCGCAATACCACTGCTTTCACATCCTCGTCATCCATCAATTTTTTAAGATCATTGCAAACAGTTTTGCTTACAATGTTATTGCCTTTTGAAAACAGACCGGCCTCCTCACTGTCAACAATATCTCCGTAAGCATAGTAAACGGCAATCTCATCACCTTTCTTCTTTTCTCCTTTGATGTTTTTCATGTCATTGATGCTCAGCGTGTTGATATCCTCGTCGGCTTTTGCTTTCAGAAGATTGTTAATCTCTGTCTTTATCTCATTTGTGTAAATCAACTTGTCAACCAACTTGTAGGCCACGTAATCAGTCGGATCGCTGAATGTTATAAGGTTGTCGGCGTATGTGTTGAGAACTTCTACACTGATGTTTCTGCTCTTCGACACGGCATCGCAGATGTTTTTCCATATCCCGTTTACATAGACGGTAACCTGCTCTCGGTTTGCATCGCTCATCTTGTTGGCTGTGTACATTTCGGGCATGCTCTTGTAGGTGCCTACCTTTGCCAATTGCATCTTTACGCCGAATTTCGCCAACAGGTCTTTAAGAAAATATGGTTGGGCTGAAAGACCATGCCAGTCGATCTGACCACTGGGGTTTAGGAAAATTTTGTCGGCGACAGAACAGACGTAGTAGGTGCCTTGGGTGTATATGTCTCCGTATGTTATGATCCACTTCCCACTCTGCTTGAAGTCAACAAGTTGGTTGCGAATTGCCTGCAAGGATGCGTATGAATCGGAACTTAGCATGCCGGCTTTTATATATATTCCCTTTATATTGTCATTACTTTTAGCCTTTTTTATTCCTTCGAGAACGTCATCAAGTCCTATAGTACTTATTTTATTGCCACCAAACTGGTCAACGAAAGTGTCATCGGAACGCTCTGCCAATTCTCCTGATAGGTTGAGTATCATTACGGAATTATCTTTTGCTTTCTTTGTGGTACTGTCTGATGCGATAATTCCGATAATGCAAATCGTTCCGATTATACAACTAATTACGAAAAAAAACACCATGCCGACAATAGTGGCAAAAGTGTATTTGAAAAATTCTTTCATAACGTTCCTTTGTTTTATTGTTTGAATGTCAATGTCAAAATAACAGGAAAAACTCCTATTTCACTTACATTTTAGGGCAAAAAATGCCTTATATTTGGCAAAGTTAATGATTTTTATTGTATTTTGTCTGAAAAAGTACATAAAGTTTGATGAAATTACTATTTATTTCGTATTTTCGCATTGATGAAACGTGCGATTATCATTGGAGCCTCCTCTGGCATAGGAAGGGAAGTGAGCAAATTGCTGCTTGCTCAAGGGTGGTTTATTGGTATTGCGGCACGGCGGGAGGATAAACTGTTGGAGGTAAAAAATATTAACCCTGACATGGTAAAGGTTCTTCCTCTTGACATTACTGCTGATGATGCGCCTGAGCACCTATTGTATTTAGTAAAATCTATGGGTGGTGTAAACCTGTTTGTCTATTCCGCAGGGTGGGGAAAACAGAATATGCAGCTTGACCTGAAGGTGGAGATGGATACGGTTGACGTGAATGTACTTGGCTTTACAGCAATTATCGGCACTATGTTCAATTTCATGGCAGAAAATCTTGGCGGGGACATTGTTGTGATATCCTCGATTGCTGGAACTAAGGGTCTCGGTGCAGCTCCGTCGTACAGTGCTGTGAAGGCATACCAGACGAAGTATGTCCAGGCCTTAGAACAACTTTCTAATATGCGTCGTCTGCATATACGCTTCACTGACATACGCCCTGGTTTTGTGGATACTGCATTGCTGTCTGGGTCGGAGTGTTATCCCATGTTGATGAATGTTGAGACAGTGGCTCGCAAAATCGTGAAAGCTCTGATGGCTCACCGTCATGTGGAAGTAATTGATTGGCGTTACCGCATTCTGGTGTTCTTCTGGCAAATGATACCTAATTGTCTGTGGCGGAAGTTGAATATTAAAACAAAAAATAAACAAGGGCAATGATGCTCTCTTAAGAGATTCTAATGTCCGTTATCTTAAATCTTTTCAAAACAGAAGACAATGAAAAAGTTTTTTATTCTTATTTTGACACTTGCCGCATCTTTACAATTTTCGGCAAAGACAGTGAATGAAAAGTTCCCGAATGGCGAGGATATTCCCGAATGGTTCAACGACACTACGCGCATTGATATAAACAGTCTTGGCGAACAGTATATTATTACTGATTATGGCGTTGAGCAGGATTCTTCCTTGCTGCAGACGGTGGCAATACAGAATGTTATTGATCTTGCCGCCGAAAAGGGTGGTGGCGTTATCGTCATTCCAGCAGGTAAGTTCCTCAGCGGCGCGCTGTTCTTCAAACAGGGTACACACTTGCATCTTTGTGAGGGTGCGGAGCTTAAAGGCATTGATGCTATAAAATATTATCCTATCATAAAGACGCGTATGGAAGGACAGTCGCTCAACTATTTTGCCGCTCTTGTCAATGCAGAGGGCATTGACGGCTTTACTATCACCGGCAAGGGTACGATAAACGGTAACGGTTTGAGATTTTGGGAGGAATTTTGGATAAGGCGTCAGTTTAACCCGCAGTGCACCAACCTTGAGGCGTTGCGCCCTCGATTGGTTTATATGCAGAATTGCAGCAATGTCCAGGTGCAGGATGTGCGACTTATAAATAGTCCGTTTTGGACGAACCATTTATATAAGTGTGACCACGTAAAATACATAGGTTGCTATATCTATGCCCCTACTTCGGGCGTCAAGGCTCCCAGTAGCGATGCTTTGGATATTGATAATTGTCATGATATCCTTGTAAGTGGCTGTTACATGAATGTCAATGATGATGCTGTGGTCTTAAAGGGGGGCAAGGGAACTTTTGCTGACCAAGACCCCGAGAATGGACCGAATTATAACATTATTGTGCAGAATTGCACTTATGGAAAGGTGCATGGCTGTCTTACTCTTGGCAGCGAAAGCCTGCACGACTGGAACATTGTTGTCCGCAATATCTCTTTCACTAATGCTTCTCGGGTTCTTTGGCTTAAGATGCGCCCTGATACACCACAACTCTATGAACAAATAACTGTGGAGAACGTGAGCGGTGAATGTGGCAGCTTTCTTACTGTTCGCCCATGGACACAGTTTTATAATTTGGAGCACCGCGTTGATATGCCTCACTCTGAGTGCAAGAATGTGATTATTAAAGGCATAAATGTCAATTGCAACAACTTTTTTGATGTAGGTACTTCTGATAAATATTCTCTCAGTGACTTTTCTTTTATTAACTGTGTCGTTAACGATAAAACTGGTGCTTTTGATAAAACGATGATTGAAGGCACGGTTGTTGATAACTTGAAAATAAACGGCGAGGTGGTGAAATAACGCTTATATATTATATAATTAATGTGAGCGTATTATGCTTGTCGGTACAAAATCCGTCTTAAATATTAATAAATATTAAAACGGTGAGAAAAAAAGCCTGTTGTTTTGGAAATTTAAGAAAAGGTTATACCTTTGCAACCGCTTTCGCCCAAAGAGGGAGATGATATGGTAAG
>JAJPZD010000196.1 GCA_021204605.1 Prevotella sp. | reverse complement strand
TTAATAACAATTTCAATTTATAAAACGTTTTTGTTTGTAAATCCATTTGCTATTAGGTCAAAATAAATTACCTTTGCAAGAAAATTACAGAAAAATACATTATATAGACATGAAAAACCCGTTAAGAAGTGCTGTATGCACAGAAGGCAGGAGAATGGCAGGAGCCAGAGCGTTGTGGGTAGCCACAGGTATGAAGCATGAGCAGTTTGGCAAGCCGATTATCGCTATTGTCAATTCGTTCACCCAGTTTGTACCAGGGCACACACACCTGCATGAAATAGGTCAGATAGTCAAGGCGGAAATAGAGAGCATGGGTTGCTTTGCTGCTGAATTTAATACCATCGCCATTGACGACGGAATAGCAATGGGGCATGACGGAATGTTGTATTCATTGCCTTCAAGAGATATAATCGCCGACTCGGTTGAATATATGGTAAATGCTCACAAGGCAGATGCAATGATTTGCATTTCCAACTGTGACAAGATAACTCCGGGAATGTTGATGGCTTCAATGCGTCTTAACATACCTACCGTGTTCTGCAGTGGCGGTCCTATGGAGGCAGGTCATTGGCACGGAGAGAATGCCGATCTGATTACGGCGATGATAAAGGGTGCTGATCCGACAGTAAGCGACGAGGATATGGAGCAGTTGGAGGCATGTGCTTGTCCTGGTTGTGGTTGCTGCTCCGGTATGTTCACGGCTAATTCGATGAACTCGCTCACGGAGGCTATTGGCATGTCATTGCCTGGCAACGGCACGATACTCGCCACACATGAGAACCGCATACGACTGTTCAAGGACGCCGCACGCCAGATTGTTACCAATGCGTTGAAATATTATGAAGAGGGTGATGAGAGTGTTCTTCCACGCAGCATAGCAACACGTGAGGCATTCCTCAACGCCATGACGCTCGATATTGCAATGGGCGGTAGTACCAACACTGTGCTCCACTTACTTGCCGTAGCTCAGGAGGCTGGTGTTGATTTCAAGATGGCAGACATTGACATGCTCAGTCGTAAAGTGCCTTGTCTTTGCATGCTTGCTCCTAACACGCAGAAATACAGTGTACAAGAGTGCAATAGGGCTGGTGGTATTTTCGGCATTATCAACGAACTTGCTAAAGCAGGTCTTATCTATGAGAACGCAATGCGAGTTGACGGAAAGACTATCGGTGAACGTTTGAAGGAATATGACATAACAGGTGAAAGTATAAACGCCGAGGCCAACCGCATATATAGAAGTGCCCCAGGTGGTAAGTTCTCCACAAAAATGGGCTCACAGAACGCACAATGGGAGACACTTGATACCGATAGGGCAGGAGGATGTATCCGTGATATCCAGCATGCCTACACCAAAGACGGCGGCCTCGCAGTCCTTTTCGGTAATATCGCACAGGATGGTTGTGTTGTCAAGACAGCCGGCGTTGACCCCTTAATCTGGAAGTTCAGCGGCCCCGCCAAGGTGTTCGACTCACAAGAAGCCGCATGCGACGGCATTCTCGGCGGCATAGTGAAGAGTGGAGACTGTGTTGTAATTACACACGAAGGTCCAAAGGGCGGTCCAGGTATGCAGGAAATGCTTTATCCCACATCTTATATAAAGAGTATGCACCTCGGCAAAGAATGCGCCCTCATCACCGACGGACGTTTCAGCGGCGGAACATCAGGACTTAGTATCGGTCATATCTCGCCAGAGGCAGCAGCAGGTGGTAACATCGGAAAGATCAAGGACGGAGATATTATTGAGATTGACATACCGGCACGCACTATCAACGTCAGACTGACTGACGAGGAACTCGCAGCACGCCCACAGCAACCACTGACACGCAACCGTGTAATCAGCAAGGCGCTCAGGGCATACGCACAAAGTGTAAGTTCTGCCGACAAGGGTGGCGTTAGGATAATATGAGAAAGCCCCTCCCCAGCCCTCCCCCTCAGGGAGGGAGTTAGCCTGACGGGGTATGTGGCCCCCATACCCAATGTAGGGTCCCAAAGTTCCGATTAAGCGAGAGCAATCAAACTTGTTTGTTTTGCCGAGCGTGAGGAACTTCACCAAAGGTAATTTACTGAGGACATCGTTTCGCAGAAACGACCCACTCAAGCGCAAACTCAAGAGGAATGAACTTTTAACTTATAACTTTTAACTTATAATTTGCGACTGCATTGATGAAAGAGAAAAATATAATGTCAAATACGCTATTGAGCCATCCCGCTCCCGCTTCACCCCGTGAGGCGTCCTCCCCTATGGGGGGAGTTAGAGGGGGCTTGAAAATAACAGGGGCTGAGGCTCTTATGAGGGCGTTGAAAGCAGAGAACGTCCGTACTATCTTCGGTTATCCTGGAGGTGCGATAATGCCCGTCTATGATGCTCTATACGACTATACCCGTGGAGAGAAGAAGTGTTTTCACCACATACTGGTAAGGCACGAGCAGGGCGCCACCCATGCCGCAGAGGGCTATGCCAGAGTAAGCGGAGAGGTCGGCGTGTGCATAGTTACCAGTGGACCAGGTGCGACGAATACCCTTACAGGTATTGCCGATGCGATGATGGACTCCACGCCCATTGTCGTGATAGCAGGGCAGGTAGGCGTCGCCGCACTGGGTACGGATGCGTTTCAGGAGGTTGACCTCGTTGGTGTGGCACAGCCAATAAGCAAGTGGAGCTACCAGATACGGCGCGCGGAGGATATTGCATGGGCAGTCAGTCGCGCTTTCTATATCGCACGCTCAGGCAGGCCAGGTCCTGTGGTGCTCGACTTCGCAAAGAATGCTCAATCGGAAATGGTAGAGTTTGAGCCTGTCCACATAGATTATGTGCGTGGTTACTTGGCTTATCCTATGCTTGACCCGGTAGCAGTACGCAAGGCAGCCGACTTGATAAACAATGCAGAGAAGCCGTTGGCTTTGATAGGGCAGGGCGTTGAGTTGGGAAATGCCTATAACGAGCTTGTGGAGTTCTTGGAGAAGGCAGACATCCCTGCCGCAAGGACACTGCTCGGCCTCTCCGCCCTTCCCTCCAATCACCCCCTCAACATGGGCATGCTCGGCATGCACGGCAACTATGCCCCAAATATCAAGGAGCAGGAATGCGACGTGCTCATCGCCATAGGCATGCGCTTCAGCGACCGCGTCATAGGCAATATCAATACCTACGCTCGACAGGCAAAGATAATACACCTCGACATCGACCCTTCGGAAATCGACAAGAACGTCAAGACCGATGTCGCCGTAATAGCCGACTGCAAGGCCTCGCTCCCCGCAATAACCCGTTATCTCGACAAGAAAGTGCACAGACAGTGGCGCGACAGCTTTATTCCATTACAACAACAGGAATACGAAAAGGTCATAAAACCCGCCATTCATCCCGAAAGCGGACCGCTGCTCATGGGAGAGATCGTCAATGCCGTTGCCGAGGCTACTAAGGGAGATGCAATTCTCGTTACCGATGTAGGTCAGAACCAGATGTTCGCATGCCGATATTTCAAGTTCAATCATAAACGCTCCCTCGCAAGCAGCGGCGGCTTAGGAACTATGGGCTACGGCCTCCCTGCTGCCATCGGCGCCTCATTCTGCGCACAAGGACGCACCGTGTGCTTGTTCACAGGAGACGGTGGCCTCCAGATGTCCATACAGGAGCTCGGCACCATAATGGAACATAGGGCTTCCGTCAAAATCATTCTATTGAACAACAACTATCTCGGCAACGTGCGGCAGTGGCAGGATATGTTCTTTAACAAGAGGAAAGCGTTTACGAGGATGCTCAATCCTGATTACTCAAAGATATGTGCAGGGTATGGTATTCCATATTCCTTTGTTGCCGACCGTGAAAAATTGCAGGATGAAATCAACAAAATGCTCTCTACCGATGGTGCATACCTCCTTGAATGTGCTGTACTTGAAGATGATAATATCCTACCTATGACAGCACCTGGAGATTCGGTAAATGAGATGCAATTGGTACTTAACACTAAATGATTCGTGATGGAAACTACTGAAAAGAAATTATATACACTGTTGGTTTATTCGGAGAACTTAGCTGGACTCCTTAATCAGATAACTGCTGTTTTTACTCGTCGCCAGGTGAATATCGAGAGTCTTAATGTGTCGGCTTCGAGTATCGAGGGTGTGCATAAGTACACCATTACCGCATGGAGCGATGAGGACCAGATAAATAAGATTTCCAAACAGATTGAGAAGAAAATAGACGTCATCGCAGCCGACTATTATACCGACGATCAGCTCTTCATCCGTGAAGTCGGCCTTTACAAGATCTCTACTCCAAAAGTCCTCGAAAACCCCCAAATATCTCGCCTCATACGTAAGGCTGAGGCGCGCTTCATGGAAGTCAACCCAACTTTCTGCAGCGTAACCCTAAGCGGTCTCACCGCAGACATCACAGGCCTCTACTTCGCACTCGACAAGTTCGGCTGCGTCCTCCAATATACACGCAGCGGCAGAATTGCTATCACCCGCAGCAAGAAAGAAGAAGTATGCGACTTCCTCAAAAAACAAGAACAATGCTCGCTTCGCTCGCATAATAAAAAATAAGAAATACGTTTCTAAAGTAGAATAAAATAGAAATTAAGAGAGGGGGGATTCTCTTATATCTTCCTGTCGTAGAGCAGTGCGGCGTTCAAGACGACCAATACCGAGCCGGCGTTGTGTACCAAAGCGCCTGTGACGGGGTTGAGGAGACCTAAGAGTGATAGTGTGATTGCAACGGCGTTGATGCACATGGAGATTGTGATATTCAGCTTGATGGAATGAATCACGGCGTTGGAGAGGCGTTTCAGGTAAGGAATTTTGGATATGTCGTCGCCCATGAGAGCGATGTCTGCGGAGTCGATAGCTATGTCGCTGCCCATAGAGCCCATTGCGACCCCCACGTCGGCAGTTTTCAGGGCAGGGGCGTCGTTCACGCCGTCACCAATCATGCACACCATTTTGCCGTCTTTCTGAATGTCAGTAACGGATGTTACTTTTTGAGATGGCAGCAGTTCCGCCCGGATGTTCTTAATTCCGATCTGTGCGGCGAGGTAGTTGGCTGCCTGGATGTTGTCGCCAGTCAGCATTACGGTCTCAACGCCCATTGTCTCCAATTCCGCCACCATATCTTTTGCCGTAGGACGGATTACGTCAGATAGTGCGAGCAGACCGACACATTTTCCATTCACGGAAGTCAGTACTGATGCCTTGCCCTCGTTTCTCAGTGTGTCGAGCGCAGCTATCACGTCATCGTCTAATGATACGCCGTTCTCTGTCAGGAATGAGCTTTTTCCGCAAAGAACAGATTTGCCATCTACCTTTGCGCTGATTCCCTTGCCGGGGACCATCTTAAAATTCTCCACCCCGTTCGTTTCGGAGAAACGAATATCATTTAAGCAATCTTTATTTCTTCTTTCTTCTTTCTTCTTTTTTCTTTTGCGAAGTATTGCACAGCGCACTATCGCCTTGCCTATGGGGTGCTCGGAGCGAGACTCTACGGAAGCGGTAAGAAACAGAATTTCGTCTTCTGTTACTCCTTTGTCAAAACTTTTCACGTTGCAGACTGTAAGAACGCCTTCGGTGAGTGTGCCCGTCTTGTCAAACGTTATGCAGTTGACCTTTCCCATGCGCTCCAATGCCTCGCCAGATTTCACGAGCACGCCGAACTTAGTAGCCTGTCCGATACCCGCCACTATTGATACCGGTGTTGCCAATGCCAAGGCGCAGGGGCAGAACACCACCAGAACGGTAACCGACTTTTCCAGGTTGCCCATGAACAGGTAGGCTACGATGGCTATGAGCAGAGCTATCGGCACGAGCCACTCTGCCCACTTGTCAACGATGCGCTGCATTGGTGCTTTTTTGTTTTCCGCCTCTTTCACCAAGTCGATCATCTTTTGGAGGGACGAGTCCTTTCCCACTTTCGTTGCCCGGATGTCAACCGAGCCGTAGCAGTTGAGGGTTCCGCAGAACACCATGTCGCCGACGGTTTTGTCTATCGGTATTGATTCGCCCGTCATAATCGACTGGTCAACGGAGGTGTTGCCAAATACGATATTGCCGTCAACGGAGATTTTCTCGCCAGGCAACACCCTTAGTATGTCGTCAACACGTATCTGTTCTATCGGCACTATTTCCTCGTGCTCCTTGCCGTTCTTTTTTGTAATTCTCCTGCCCTGTTCAGGTGCAAGACTTATGAGTTTGCTGATACCACGTTTAGCCCTGTTGACGGTGTAGTCCTCAAGCAGGGAGCCTATGGCCATGATGAAAGCCACCTCGCCAGCTGCGAAGAGCTGGCCTATGTAGATACAGGCGCCCATTGCTATGCTGATGAGCAAAGCCGACGAGATCCACCTTTGGAGAATCAGACGGGAAAGAGCCAAATAGACTAAAGGCAGTCCGCTGATTACAACGGTTATCCAAGCCGGGTCGAGCCTTACCTTAGTGTCTGTGAGGAGCAATATCAGGCTTATCACGAGGGCGATGCCACCCAGTATTGTCATCTTGAGGGATTCGAGAAAATGTATAATGCGGAGCATGAGAGTTAAGAGTTAAGAGTTAAGAGTTAAGAGTTAAGAGTTCGATGCGGCCCGTTGGTCCGAATGCATACGTGTCGTTTCTGCGAAACGATGGCCTCAGTAAACTGAGCCTCTACAGTGGGTGAAGGCCCCTACAGTGGGTGAAGGCCCCTACAGTGGGTGACACGTGGGTGAAACGGGGGTGCATTACCTTCTTTCTTTAATGTAGCCATGTCGGTAGGCATAGAGGAGTTTTTCGAGTTCATAGATCTGTCGTTTGAGGTTCTTGCCTATATCGGTGTCGGCGACAAGCATGCGGTGAGAGGACATCTCGACTATCTGTATAGTGCTCTTGATGTCGGAGCCGTTGAGGATGGCATCCTCTGTGCTTGTGAATGGTTCGTGCTGAACGAGCTGGAAGCCTCTGCTGTGATAAACGAGAGTGTAGCCCGCGATGCCCGTCTCAGCATGGTAGGCCTGTGAGAAGCCCCCGTCGATTACCATGAGTTTGCCGCCAGCCTTGATGGGATTTTCCCCGTTGGCCGCATGGACGGGGACATGTCCGTTGATGATATGTCGGTTAGGTCCTGTGACGCCGAATGCATCGAGTATAGAGTCGCATATATCTTCTTTGTCTCGGAGGATGAAATAGTTGCCTTTTTCCTCTTTTTGGACACCTTTGTCAGAGAGGAAATACCGTTCGAGAGTTGCCATTTTGGATTTGTCGAAGAGGATGGAATTCTTGCCGCACCAGAGATACAAGAAATAGTCAATGGCGTATGCTTTTTCCTGCGGGTCGGAGTCATACTGGAACGCGCTTCTTATTATCTGTTCGACACGGTTCATGAGTTCCCTGCCCTTGTAACGTTCACCGTAAACCTCCACCTCTTTTAGCGAGCCGTCGGCGTTCAAGGGAACCGATGCGTGGAAGAGCAGGTTGTCGTTTATTATTGTATATAAGGCGCCGTGGCTCAGCAGCAGGCGGATATGCTTGTGGAGTTTTTCGTTTACCGTAAAGAGGTGGCGCAGTTTTTTCATCAGGTCGATTTCCTCTGGTGTTAGAGCGCAAGGGTCATTTGGGTCTATTGTCGGGAAGCAGCAAGTTTTCATGTCATAGGCCTGTCCGTCAACGTTGCACGTTTTTTTCTGATAGTCGATGTTGTCAAGCAGCAATCTATTGTTCATGTCCCATTCAGGGTGTCTGCGTATTATGGCAGATTCCACTTTGAATTGGAGCACGGTGATAGCCTTGTGCATCATAGCTGTCAGACGTATAGTTTTCTCGTCGAAATCAGGGTTTTCATCGCCGTTGGACTTAGGCATGAACACAGAGCAAGGGTCGTCGGCATATTGTTCCATAGCGAAAGTAGCGAGTGGGACGAGGTTAATGCCATAGCCCTCCTCTAAGGTGACGAGGTTTCCGTAGCGCAAAGAAAGGCGTATGACGTTGCAGATGCACGCATCGTTGCCAGCGCAGGCCCCCATCCAGAGAATATCATGGTTGCCCCACTGTATGTCCCAGTTGTGGTAGTTAGCCATAAGATCCATTATGAGGTGTGCGCCAGGTCCCCGGTCGTAGATGTCGCCGAGGATATGGAGTTGGTCGATGGCAAGCTGTTGTATCACATGTGCGATGGCAATTATGAAGTCGTCTGCGCGTCCTGTGGATATAATAGTCTCGATGATCACGTTGACATACGCAGCTTTGTTAGCATCGTCGGTACGTTCATGGAGCAATTCCTGGATGATGTAGGAGAAGTCAGGCGGCAGTGACTTGCGCACCTTTGAGCGAGTGTATTTGCTTGAGACGTTTCGGCAGACCTTTACGAGTTGGTGAATTGTTATATGATACCAGTCGTCTATCTCCTTCTCACTTGCCTTTACCAGTTCGAGTTTTTCTTCCGGGTAGTAGATAAGAGTGCAGAGTTCTTTCTTTTCCGCCTCACGGATGTCATTGCCGAAGATTTCGTTGACCTTGCGTTTGATGTTACCCGAAGCATTTCTCAAAACATGTTGGAACGACTTGTATTCGCCGTGTATGTCGGCGAGGAAATGCTCGGTACCTTTTGGTAGGTTGAGAATTGCGGAGAAGTTGATAATCTCGGCACTTGCGTCGGCGACTGTGGGAAAGCTTTGAGACAACAGTTGCAGGTAACGCAAGTCGTTTTCTATATCCACGTGATGAATTTTCATTGTATATCAGCTTTAAACAACATTTTTTTAAATTTATCAGTCCCGGCGTCATTCAACGGTTCTAAGAACATGAAGCCCTCCTCCAGGCCGTAGCGTTCTTCGAGCAACATAAACAGTCGTGCGGTGTTTTTTTTTATTCCCATGCGAGAGGCAATTTGTCGCAGGATGTCCTCATCATAATCCTCAAATCTCAGCGCATTATACAGAGTGGTGAAGTCAGAGCGGTGAATTTTCAAGTTCTGCAACCTTGAAAGTATTTCCGATAGGAGTAAGCACAGCGTTTTCTCCTTGTCAGGAATAGAGTTGTCTTTTTTCAGACGGGCAATTTTTTTATTATTTTTGACATTATTTTCGTGAGTCTCAATTTTTTGGGGAAAGCGCGACACATTATCAATGTTTATCCATGAAGTATATTCGATGCCGTTGATATGAGCCCCCACCTTAACATAGTGGAAAATTCCCTCGTCAGCAGAATGCAGGAAGATGCGTCGCCAGGAGCTGTAATCCATTGAGGGGAGGATTTTCAGGACATCCTGCGCCAGGGTATATGGGATTTTGCCTTCTGCCAATCCCTGTACGAGCAGAGCATCTTCCACCCTGATTTCCTGCTCCGACATGCCCATGAAAGGATAACTGTCGATGACCTTAGAATAGAGCCGCAGGAGGCCTGTTGCCATATCAGCAAGAGACGTTCCATTCGAGATGTCGTATCTCCTTACTGTCGCCACCCGGCTGTTCCATGCTTTCTTGGTGTTGGTTTTTCTGCGTGTTATTTTGACCAGATGTTTTAAGTGTAGATAGACCAAGCGGTCGTGCTCCTGTTGTGTTGTGGCGTGCAATACTTGTGCGTTTTTAATCATAAAGCGTTGATAAGCCAACAGCTTTGGGAGTTTGCAGAGCAGGTAGTTGTCGGCCAGATGCCATGGTTCAAATTGCTTGTCCAATGTCAGTACAACCGGTATTCTGTGAGAGATACAACATTTTTGAAATTTATAAGCGATGACATTCCAACAAGCATGTATATGGACGATGTCGGGCTTAATTTCCTCAATTTTATTGTCAAAGAAAGACGAGAAACCTTTAAGAATAATTTTTCCTCTATGCAACTTGTGCATAATGATTTTCCCATTTTCCATGCGTTTTCCAGCAGTCAGAACATGAATTTCGTCATGCTCCGCCATTGTCATTAGCAAAGGCAGCTTGTAACCGTCTTTCCAAATGGTATCTTTCGACGTATTGGGTATGAAATGCAATATGCGCATCGATTTCCGAAATATACGGTATAAAAACACCTTGAGTTTTGTTAGTGTGCAAAATTACAAATAACATCTTACAAACACGTTATCTGTGATGTAATATTACATAAAATTATAATTTTTGAGATATAATAGAAGATAAAAGTAATAAAAAGCAAGTTGAAACATTGCGTTTGCCATGCAAAATTGAATAAGAGTATAAAAAGACAAAAGGAATCAAGAATGATTCCTTTTTGTGACCTCGGCAGGAGTCGAACCCGTAACCTTCTGATCCGTAGTCAGACGCTCTAATCCAATTGAGCTACGAGGCCTTTGTTTAAAATGTGGTTGCAAATTTACAAATATTTTTGCAATCCGCCAAATTTTTAATTTGTTTTTTGAAAAAATACAATTAAAATTTTTTGATTTCTCTTTTACTTACATTATCTTTGTGGTGTGAAAATCCGATTCAAGAAAATATTTTTTTTTGTCGTTCTACTTATGAGTGTGGCAAGTAAAACATACGGGGAGGGCGAGTCAGAGGCACATATTCTCCAACGAGTGTTGGAATACAAGCAGAATATGTCAGAGCCGTATGACACGATCAATACGAATGTTTACATCAGATATTATATCAAGACCCAGCGGAGGAATTTTTTATTGACAACAATTCCAACGATGCACGCTATTGCGAAGGGCAATCGAGAGTTTACAGGTGAGAGTTACAATGATATTCTTGTCAAAGAAGGAGTATTGCTTCAATCAGTCCGTCGCCTTAATACAGGAACGATACCCCGTTATAGGAATACGATGTCAACGTTGCTGAATTATCTAATGCCCAATGTTTACGAGAAGTCGATATTGGCGAACCAGATATTGTCACCTTTCAATGCCCATAATACAAAGCTTTACAAGTATAATATCAGGAGATTGCAGGAGGGCAAGGTTGAGATAGTGTTTCGTCCGAAACGGCACAACACACAGTTGTTAAGTGGTTCGGCGATAGTGGAAGAGGAGATGGGAAAGATATTAAGGGTGCGACTGAAAGGAGAATACGACATGGTGAATTTCCGGATAGACGCAGAAATGGGAAGTGAAGGTCAATATTCACTGTTTCCCAAGGTATGCGACATAGATGCGACATTTAAATTTTTAGGCAATAAAATCACGTCATCCTATCATTCAGTATATGACAATCCAGTGACGTTAGCAGATACGGTTGTGAACTCCCACGATATGACAATAATGGAGGAGGTAAGGCCGACGCCATTGCCAGAGAACATAAAGGATATATATTCGAGACACGCTTCGATTATAAATAATATAGACACAGTGGAGTTAAGGAGGGAGAGCAGACGTTGGGACAGGGTTTTGTGGGATGTCATGGGCGACCATTTACTGACGAGGACAAAGGGTCGTTTTGGGTCAGACGGTCAAGGCTATTTCAGGTTGTCACCAATTCTCAATCCATTATATCTTAGTTACAGCAAGCGAAAAGGAATAACCTATAAGATGAAATTAAGGGGGAGCTACAGTTTCACGCCCAACCGAGATATTTCATTGTCTTTCAATGCAGGATATTCATTCAAGCAACATCAGTTTTATTTCAAAGCGCCGTTGAAATTCACATATAATAAGAGGCGAAATGCATTTGTCGCAATTGAGGTAGGAAACGGGAACAGGATTACGTTCTCAAGCATAGTCAACCGCAAGATTAACGATACATTGGATTCGTTGAGCATAAGCAGGATAAATCTCAAATATTTCAAGGATTTTTATTTGAAGCTAACGGATAATTATGAAATCACAGAAAGATGGGGTATTCGTCCAGGATTGGTGTATCATGAGAGGTCAGCGGTGGATAAAGCAGGATTTTCAAGTCTTGGATTACAGACGAGATATTTTTCGTTTGCCCCATCGTTGCAATTGCGATACCGTCCTTGGGGTAAGAAAGGAGCAATATTCACGGTAGATTACGAGCGAGGTATAAAGTTGAACAAGAAGTATATGGACTATGAGCGCATAGAATTAGATGCCTCGTGGAAGAAGCAATACAACAGGTTAAGAAGTCTCTCGACGAGAATAGGAGGAGGATTATATACATCCAAGAGCAGGAATTCCTATTTTTTGGACTATGCAAATTTCAAGGATGAGAACATACCGATAGGTTGGAATGATGATTGGACAGGAGAGTTCCAGTTGTTAAGAAGCAAGTGGTATAATTCTTCGGAATATTATGTAAGGACGAATATCACATACGAATCACCATTGATGATACTTTCCCGCATTCCCTACATTGGCAGGTTGATGGAAATGGAGAGAGTTTATATGAATAGCCTATTTGCGGAGCATCTCCATCCCTATATCGAGGTTGGCTATGGATTTACGAATCGTTTTTTCTCTATGGGAGCATTCATTGCCACACGTAATTTATCATACGATGGCATAGGATGCCGTTTCACCTTCGAGCTATTCAGGGACTGGTAAACAAGAACAAAAAAAATAAAACAATCCAGGCGTATGAAACCATTGACAGTGTATAAGGCAAGTGCGGGCAGTGGAAAGACATTCACGCTGACCATAGAGTATATAAAACTCCTGATGGTCAATCCACTTAGCTTTAAGAAGATTTTAGCCGTAACGTTCACCAACAAGGCGACGGAGGAGATGAAAATGCGTATTCTCAGTCAACTGTACGGTATTTGGAAGGAGCTTCCCGATTCTGAGAGCTATATTGTGGAAATAACGGAAAAACTTGGTATTGGCAGGCGTCAGGCAAGCAGGCAGGCAGGAGTAGCATTGAATTATCTGTTGCACAACTACAATTATTTCAGGGTTGAGACAATAGATACCTTTTTTCAGTCAATACTGCGCAATTTGGCACGAGAATTGGATTTGACGGCCAACCTTAGAATAGACTTGAACGATGGAGAAGTAGAAGAGCAAGCTGTTGACAGGATGATAGAGTCGTTAGATTCTCAGAGCACAGTATTAAAATGGATAATCAGTTATATCATGTCCACCATTGATGAGAACAAGAGTTGGAATGTAATAGGACAGATAAAGTCGTTCGGCACTACGATATTCAAGGATTACTACAAGTCGGCCAGTAAGCGACTTGACGAGAAACTATCGGAAGAAGGTTTTTTCGAGAATTACACAAAACAGTTGAAAGAGATTCGAAACAATGCGAAGAATCTGATGTCAGGATATGCAGAGGAGTTTGAGAGAGTAGTCATAGGAGCAGGGTTGTTACCAGAGTCATTTACAGGAGGCAGCAGGAGTTCAATTAAAGTATATTTCGCAAGGCTCAAGGAAGGAGACTTGAGTTATTCAGTAGAAGGTAACAAGACGCTTGTAAAATGCTGGGATGATTCTGCAAGCTGGGCTTCAAAATCCAGTCCAGAGCGGTTTACGATAATAAGGATAGTGGAAAGCGATTTGATGGATCTTCTCCACAAAGCCGAGGAAGCCAGGAAAAGGCTAAGTCCACTTTGTCTTAGTGCAGATTACACGTTGAAGCACCTTAGTAAGTTGCGTTTGCTCAACAGTATAGAGAAGAAGGTTCGGGAGCTTAACAGAGAGGAGAATCGTTTTTTGCTAAGCGATACGCCCCATCTGTTGCACACACTGATAAAGGACGACGACACCCCGTTTATCTTTGAGAAAACCGGTAGCAATCTTGACCATATTATGATAGACGAGTTTCAGGACACCAGCAGGATACAATGGATGAATTTCAAGGTACTGCTCAAGGAGTGCATGAGCCGTGATTATGGGAATGACGACAACACGGTGAAGAACCTCATAGTAGGCGATGTCAAGCAGAGTATCTACCGTTGGCGCGCAGGCGACTGGCGGTTGCTCAACGGCATTGCCATGGAGTTTAACAATCCAAACGAGGAGATAGAGATTCGCAATCTAGATACTAATTACCGTTCAGAACGTAACATAGTGAATTTCAACAACGCTTTCTTCACTCTCGCCGTCGAGAAGGAGTACGAGAATGAAAGAGAGGCAATTGGAGAGACTGCAGGAGATGGCTACACATCAGAGGAGATAAAGAGCGCATATTCCGATGTATTGCAGAAAGTGCCAGATGGCAAGGAGAGCAAGGGATTTGTAAGAATATCCATGTTTACAAAAGACGACTATGTTACTCAGGTTTTGGAGGAGATAGGCAGGACAATAGACCTATTGGCAGAAAGAGGAATACCAGAGAATAAAATTGCCATGCTATTAAGGGGGAACAGGCAAATAGAGATAGTTGCCGAATATTTCACGAAAACCAGGTCAGATGTCAAGCTTATCAGCGACGAGGCATTTAAGCTTGGTTCCTCATTGGCTGTGAACATTCTTATTTATGCTCTGCGCCTTCTCGCCCATCCCGATGATATACTCACAAAGGCGACATTGGTGGTGATATATCAGAGGAGGCTGTTGGGAAAAGAAGTCAGAGACAACGAGCTTCTTACGGCAGCGCCCGATAAAGACGAATCCCGGTTGGATGCGTTGTTGCCGGAAAGATTTATACAGAGTACGAAAGAATTAGTCAGGAAGCCACTTTTGGACATTGTAGAGGCGATATATACATTTTTTGAGCTTGAGAAGATGGAAGGTCAGAGCGCATATATCTGTAAGTTTTATGATTGCGTGTCGGATTTCACAAAGGAAAACATAGGAAGCATAGAGCTTTTTCTGACTGCATGGGAGGAGTCAATCAGTAACCAGAATGTGCAGAGCGAAGATGTAAACGGGATACGACTTCTTACGATACATAAGAGCAAGGGTTTGGAGTTTGAGAATGTTATAATACCGTTTTGTGACTGGATTTTGGACAATCATCGGAATGATATGCTATGGTGTGAGCCCCAAGTAGAGCCCTTCGCTCAGCTCCCCCTTGCGCCGATTGATTACAGCAAAAAACTTATCGACACCATTTATGCCGATGATTACAAGAATGAGCATATCCAGAACACGGTGGACAACATGAATCTGCTATATGTTGCTTTCACACGCGCGAGCAAGAATCTCTTTGTGATAGGCAAGGCAGGCAAAGCAGGGAAGGTGAACCGCTCAGAGCTGTTATCCGCCTGTATTCCCGATTTGCAAGAGAAGTTGAAAGGTTCAATTTTGAAAAGTAGTCCTGGAGGAGACATGACATTTGATTATGGGACTTTATGCGTTGAAGCGAAGGAAAAAGAAAAGACGACGGAGAATGTATTCATGTTGCCTATTGAGCAGAAAGAAGTGAAAATCAGAACCCATGATTCGAAGATAGAATTCCGCCAGAGCAACAAGAGTGCAGATTTCATAAATAAAGTTGATGAAGAAAGCGAGAGAGCCACATACATTAAGATGGGAAGTATATTACACAAACTATTCTCACAAATCCATACATTGGAAGACATAGATGGCGTTTTGAAGCAGTTGGAGTACGATGGAGTGTTGTATGATGAGGACATTACGTCAGAGAAGATAGAGAATACGATCTATTCGAGTTTCTTTGATGAGCGAGTGTCAGGCTGGTTTGATTCCCATTGGAAGGTGTTCAACGAGTGCAACATAATGTTTTATGATGAGAGCGTTGGGAAGGTTGTGGAACGTCGTCCAGACAGGGTGATAATGGATGATAACGAGATTATTGTCATAGATTTCAAGTTCGGCAAGCCCCATGGAGAGTATCATGCCCAGGTAAGGCAATATATGCAGTTGCTTGGGTCGATGAGTCAGAAGAACATTTCCGGGTATTTATGGTATGTGTATTCCCGTAAGATTGAAAGAGTAGAAATGTAAAAAACAGATATGCTATGAAAAGTTTTTTGGAATATGTAGCTGCGGACATTATAAGAAAATACGGTACAGACCTGTCGCATGTCGCCATAGTCTTTCCGAATAAACGCGCCTCACTTTTTCTGAATGAGCACTTGGCGAGGATAGCGATGAAACCGTTATGGGCCCCTACATATATAACGATAAGCGACTTGTTTCGTCAGAACACGAAGTTGGTTGTTGCAGACCAGATAACGCTTGTGTGTGAGCTATACAAGAGTTTTGTGGAATGTACAGGAACGGAGGAGACGTTGGATCATTTTTATGGTTGGGGAGAATTGCTTTTGTCAGACTTTGATGATATAGACAAGCATATCGCCGATGCCTCTGTGATATTGTCGAATATAAAGGACATCCACGAATTGGACGATATTTCCTATCTTACTGAAGATCAGAAGAAGGCGTTGAGGGAGTTTTTCCAGAATATGACAGAAGATCACGGCACAGAGTTGAAGAAACGTTTCTTACGGATTTGGTCACATTTGGGAGATATCTACGAAAATTTCAGGAATCGTTTGCGAGAGAAGGCGATAGCCTATGAGGGGATGCTGTATCGTGAAGTAGCGACAGAGAAGAGCATAGATTGTGAAAGTTATGACGTTTATCTGTTTGTCGGTTTCAATGTATTGCAGAAAGTGGAAGAGGAAATGTTCACATATCTTCAGGAGGAGAATAAAGCCCGTTTCTATTGGGATTTTGACGAATATTATATGCCGAAAAAAGATGGAATAGAGGTTAACGAGGCGGGGCATTATGTGTCGGGTTATCTATCCATGTTTCCAAATGAGCTTGACGTTAAAGAAGGAGCGATATACTCCAATTTCATCAAGAGCAAGGACATCACATACGTTTCAGCCACTACGGAGCATATACAGGCGCGTTACATCAGTGATTGGTTAATGGAAAAAGAACGATACAAGGACGGCAAGCGCACGGCGATAGTTCTTTGCGATGAATCGTTGTTGCCCACTGTGTTGCACTGTCTGCCCGAAGGAATAGAAAAGATAAACATCACCACTGGTTTTCCGTTGTTTCAGACACAGATAGCATCACTTGTAATTATGTTGTTAGATATGCAGATTAAAGGCATATCCCAGCAGAAGGGTATCCGTGTGAATTATTTGAAGAAAGTGCTCACACATCCATACACCCAATATATTTCGGAAAAAAGAGATATATTGTTGCAATATCTTAAGAAGAGCAAGATATATTTCTATACTGCACCTAAGTATTCTGATGATGAGAACATGTCATTGCTTTTGGCAGAGAAGAGCGGCAATGAGGAGTTGACGCAGTGGGTGCTTGACCTATTGAAGATTATCGCCGGCAATTCTGCCGACAAGGAAAACGATACACTTTTCGAGGAGGCACTTTTCAGGATATACACGTTGTTCAACAGGATCAGCGAGCTAATAAAATCGGGAGATTTAGAAGTTGATGTTACCACATTCCAGAAATTAGTGTTGCAACTGATCAACACCACTTCCGTACCGTTTCATGGAGAGCCGGCAGAGGGAGTACAGATAATGGGGATTTTGGAGACGCGCAACCTTGACTTCGAACATATTCTTTTGTTATCATGCAACGAGGGGAACATGCCCAAAGGAATCAGTGATTCATCGTTCATCCCATACTCCATCCGCAATGCATACGACCTGACAACCAGAGACAACAAGGTGGCTATATATGCCTATTATTTCCACAGTCTGCTTCAGAGGGCGTCAGACATAACCATAACGTACAACAGTGCCGCTGAGGCAGGAAAGAGTGGAGAGATGAGTCGTTTCATGCTTCAGCTTATGGTAGAGAGTGGATTTGATATCAAGCGCATATCTTTGCATTCTGAATTGGGTCAGGCCAATACATATCCGAAAGAAGTAGTGAAGGATGAAGTTATAATGAAGATTTTGGATGATATGTATTATATGTCACCCACGGCAATCAGTCGTTATATGCGTTGTCCGTTGCAGTTCTATTATAATAATGTAGCCAAAATCAGGGAGCCCGATGACAGCGACGAGCAGACGTTTGACAACAGGATTTTCGGGAACGTTTTTCACGAGGCGGCAAAATTCATATACAAGGACAATTTTGATTTGTCAAAGGATATCACGCAGCGGGACATTGAGAACATTCTAACCCGTCCGGAATTGATAGCGATGGCCGTTGACAAGGCCATTAGGGAGGAGCTGTTCGGCAATATCCGGGTTAGCAATACCACAATGGAATATGACGGATTGCAGATAATCAACCGTGAGGTGATAATCCGCTACATGAAAAACCTGCTTGCGATTGACAAGACACTTGCGCCATTCCGTATTATCGGTTTAGAGGTGGAAGTTGACGATGAGATTACGATTACCACAAGTGAGGGGAAAAAGACCGTAAAGATAGGCGGTCGCATAGACCGATTGGACAAGGCAGTTGACAAAGAGGAAGGCGTCGAGAGGATGAGGGTGATAGATTACAAGACAGGCGGAAGCAAGCTGAATGACTACAAGACAGTAGAAGATATTTTTCTGATACCGTTGGGAAAGCATGCCGACTATTATCTTCAGGCCATGCTTTATTCAGTGATTGTGAGGAACAAGGGAGCATATAATGAGCAAGACATTGCGGTGAGTCCGGCTCTGCTGTTTATCCAGCATGCGCATGAGGAGGGATATGACCCTGTTATTAAAATAGGAGGGAACAAGGTACTTGATGTGAGGAACTATCAGGATGATTATCTGAACAATCTGAAAGCCATTGTCCACGATATCTTTGAGCCGGCAATACCATTCAAGCCAGCAGAGGACATAACAGTCTGCCCATATTGTCCGTATTTTAATAAATTGTGTGGAATTTAGCGCATTGAATCATCGGAGAACGACAGGGGGAGAATATCCTCTATGCCGTTCACAATGTAAACCCCGTTGCTGCCGTAAAGATATAATTGTATCTTTTTGTGGTAACGCTGTTCCATTTCAAGCAATACCTGGCGGCAGGAGCCGCAAGGAGAGACGGGCGTGCTGACAATGCCGTTGTCGTTTTTCGCAGCAATGGCGAGGTGAGTTATCGGCAGTTTAGGATAATTTGATTGAGCGTTGAAGATTGCGGCACGCTCGGCGCACAGAGTGACGGGGAAAGCCGCGTTTTCTTGGTTAGCCCCGATTATTTCTGTTCCGTCCTGCAATCGCAGGGCAGCCCCGACGTGGAAATGCGAGTAAGGAGCGTAAGAGTTGTCGGTTGCCGCAATAGCTTTGTTTATCAGCATTTGGGCGTTTTCATCCAATTCATCAAAGGAGCAGAACTTAACAACAGCTTTTAAAGAGATGTCTTTCATAAAAATCCAAAAACAAGGTTCGGGCTACATGCGACAAAAAGCGGAAGATGAGGGATTCAAACCCCCGATACCCATAAAGGGTATACCGGATTTCGAGTCCAGCGCATTCGATCACTCTGCCAATCTTCCTGAAAAATTTTTATTGCGGTGCAAAGATAGTGAAAAATCGGAGATTTTTCAAAAGAAAAAAGAAAAAAGAAAAGAGAAAAAAGCAGGGAGCAGCGTTTTGCTCACCTCATAAATAAGGTGAGCAAAACGTAAGTTTAAGAGAATCAGAGATTTAACTTAGCAAAAAAGATTTGGTGAGAAGTGTGCTTTGAAATGTCAGAGGCAAGATTTAAGGCAGAAATTATTATTCATAATCCTCTCCTTGTATGCCTAAACTACCTTTTGTCATGGCGTTGGCTATATCAAGTTTCAATTCTTCGTCATAATCCTCACCATTGATGAAACATTTCATAATGCGTAAAAGCAAATCTTTGTCAATGTTAGATGCAGCAACGTGATAAATAATTGCCTCCAATTTTCGCATGAAAATAACCGCTTGCCAGTTATAGGCATTCTTGTGAAGAAAATATGCTCCTAAGGTTATCGCTATGCGCTTGTTTCCATCATAGAAATAATGACCGGAGCAGAAACTGAACACGAGATATGTAAGTTTATCAACAAATGTAGGATAGTACATATCATTTTGCATGAAATCAAGTATTGTACGGATGCCATTTTCATCACGTATTCCTTCGAAACCGCCACCACTATATTTTATCGTACGAGCATAGACATCTAATGCTTCTTCATAGTCGAAATATTTAATATCACTGCTCATCATCGTCTTGTTTTAATCGTTTGAGAACATCTTTGTTAGCTTCCAAAATATGGTCAAAATCAATAGACTCGTTACCAATAAAGCGTTCATATTCCTCTGGAGTTACAGCTCTTAAATAATCAGCAATGTCTTCATGATATACATCGCGGAAAGAAAGATCCCTTGAAGCCATTTTTGAGCGAGCATCATTTATATATGGCTGTTGCATAGGATGTTCAGCAAATTCATTAACAATGCCTTGTACTTCTTTAAGAGAAAGACGTCTTCCTTGCTTATCCGATTCTTTTTGAATTTCTAATCCCACAGCATTTTCAAAAGAGGAAATTACAAGGAGAACTTCCGCATAAAGAGTGTTGCGAACATTTTCTTTTTTACCTAAATTTAGTAATTCCTTATACTTCTTAGCATTTTCTTTGAAAACAGCCTGGTATATAAAGTCGGTCACCATAGAGTATTTATATGTTTCATGACCGTCAACGCAGGTATGAATTGCCGAGGTTAATACTTTTCGATAATTGATTTCTGTAATGGCGGAAGGCAAATAGTTTACATCCCTACGATTGATATATTTTGTACCGCCACCAGTTTTTTCATTGATGGTGGAAATTACCATATCCAGAATCATGCTACGGAGTTGTTTGGCTTTTTCGCTTTCAGTCAGCATCATACCTATGTTCAAGAAAGCTCTAAAATTAAATAAACCAAGTTGGGTAGTTTTGCTCGCCTCATTAATAAGGTGAGCAAATTGTAACTTAAACTGTTTTAGAGAGTTACCTTTACATAAAAAATATCCGTTTGCAGATAATTCATCACTGTTCAGTGATAGATATCTGTCAATGGTTGATAAATCTACCCCATAAAAATCAGCGACCATTTTTTTTGTAAAACGGTATTCCCCTTCAAACAACATTCCATCAATATCAAGTTGTTTTTGTATTTTATCAACAGCAAAACGATTGTTCAATACATTTTGCCTTTGTATATTTGAGACAGTTAAATCTTTCATTCTTACTTGTGTGTATTTTAATGAATTGTTTTTCATTTAAATTTATATGCAAAAATACAAATAATAATTTAGTAAACATTGGTTGTTATCAAAAAATTGTACTTTTTCATTGTTGTTAGGGTAAAACATAAAGTAAACTAGCAAGTGTAATATTGTTAAATATTTTAAATTGTACTGTTT
>JAJPZD010000169.1 GCA_021204605.1 Prevotella sp. | reverse complement strand
ACATATAACTATCCTTTATTATTTAATGCATACTTATTTTTTGTGATTTACAAATCTCTCAATGTTATATGTTCTGTTGTCATTTATTTTTCTTTACCAAAACTTATATATGTCTATTTAGTTATGCAAAAAAATGTCGCAACGAATATCTATTCGCTGCGACACTTGGTTAAATCATTTTTTCTTAAACAATTGGTAGAGCTCTCTAACCCAAAGTACTAATGATGAGGCAACTACGATTATCACGAAGTCAAGAGTACCTATTGGATTGAAATGCCAGTCAAGGGTATGAAGCATCGGCTCTACGTTGAAAAACTCGTATGCTATTTCGGTAATAAACAACTGTCCGATAACTATGATACTGACAATGGTCCAAAATCCTTGGCTCATTTTCAGTTTGAATATGCTTTGCTTTGTCTCAAAACTGCGGGCATCAAACATATACCAGAAATGCGTCCAGACAAAGATTGAGAACAGCAAAGTTGCCTCGTATGATGTCATTTCCGATTCTCCCCCTACTGTAACATGGAACATCTGCGGAATAGAAACTACTTCCGCATGATTGAACAGCCAATAGAAACCAAGTGTTATTACAAAGAATAACACGCCTACACCTAAAAGCTCTGACAGCATGGAACCTGAAAGAATGGATGCCTCTCTATTACGTGGCTTGTCGTTCATCACGCTGCGAGATGGCGGCAAGGATGAGAGTGCCATCGCACCGAATGTGTCCATTATAAGGTTCACCCACAACATTTGGGTTACGGTAAGCGGTGATTCTGTTCCAATGAATGAACCAATAAGAACAAGGAAACATGCCGCCACATTAACGGTGAGCTGGAACAACAGAAATCTCTGGATGTTCTTGTAGAGAGAGCGTCCCCACATCACCGCACGGCCGATTGACGAGAACGAATTGTCTATAATCGTTATGTCTGATGCTTCTTTCGCAACCGATGTGCCATCCCCCATTGACAAACCCACATGGGCGGTTTTGAGCGCGGGAGCATCGTTTGTGCCATCTCCTGTTACGGCAACCACCTCGTTGTTTGCCTGAAGTGCCTCCACAAGTTGTTTCTTATCCATAGGACGGGCACGGGCTATTATCTTCAAATTTTCAACTCGCTCCTTTAATTCATTATCAGTAAGTTTCGCAAATTCCGATCCTGTGATAATATTGATGTCACCGTCAGTATCATCGTTCCATAATCCTATCTGACGGCCTATCTCCTTTGCAGTTCCAGGCGTGTCTCCTGTTACTATCTTTACTTTAATACCGGCATCTGTTACTTCTTTCACTGCGTCTGGCACATCAAGACGTACTGGGTCTGAAATTGCCACTACTCCAAGGAAGGTAAGATTTTCGGCAACTATTTTGTTGTTCGCAATAGTTTTATCTTTTTCTCCTATTTCCTGGTATGCGAAACCGAGTGTTCGCATAGCCTGGTTTTGGTAATTCTGCAACAAGCCCTCAATTTCCTTTTCTGATACCCCACTTGTGTTCTTGCACATTGCGTATATGATTTCAGGAGCGCCTTTCACATATAGAATGTTTTTTCCAGTTACTGATTTCACCACTGTTGCCATGTATTTGCGCTCCGTGGTGAATGGCAGCTCCTCTATGCGCTTGGCGTTGCTCCTTAAATCAAGATAGTCTGCTCCCCGTTCTCTGAGCCACAAAAGCAGTGCGCCTTCTGTCGGATTGCCTAATATTTGGGCTTTCTCGCCTGTCAGGTCAAGCTGGGCAGTTGAGTTCACGGCTATACCCTCATATAGTATCTCATCAGACGGCTTGCCGAAGAAATTGGTCTGGTAAACCTGCATCTGGTTCTGTGTCAACGTACCTGTCTTGTCGGTACATATCACTGTGGTGGCTCCCATCGTCTCACAGGCGTGCATCTTGCGCACAAGATTGTTTGTCTTCAACATCCTGCTCATGCTGTATGCCAACGACAATGTTACCGCCATCGGCAATCCCTCTGGTACTGCAACTACGATAAGCGTAACGGCAACCATCAGGGTCTTCAACGTATGGGCTAACAGTAGCGACCAGTCGGAACTGTCTGCCTCTAAGTGTGTCATGTAGAACGCTCCTATCACCATTCCAAAGAAAACTATGATAAAGCCTATTATGGCAATGACACAATTCAATTTCGACCAGTCCACGAATTTCTTTATTACAAGCCAGAAGAATATCGCTACTGGAATTATCAGCA
Organism: Prevotella sp.; assembly: GCA_021204605.1. Lineage (GTDB taxonomy): Bacteria > Bacteroidota > Bacteroidia > Bacteroidales > Bacteroidaceae > Prevotella. The sequence continues at coordinate 3,019 of JAJPZD010000169.1, read as the reverse complement.
ACCATGCCATCAAATTACCCCATCCAAGAAAATGTATCATCTGACCGGCTATAATCAGTCCCGCAAAAATATAGCTGACATTGGTAATCCAGTCTGCAAGTCCGTCCAACTGTTCATTAAGAGGTGTTTTCACGGAATCATCTATCTGTGCTTCCTCAAACACCTTTCCCATTTCAGTTGCATCTCCTACTCTGAGAACTCGCATCACGCCATGCCCCTCCATTACTTTCGTGCCGCGAAGAACATGATTTGATGGATATGTCGCTTCCTTGTCAAAATTCGCTTCGTCTATTGTCTTGGAACAAATAGGCTCGCCAGTCAACGTTGATTCGTCAACACTTAACGTAACGGCATCCAACAGTTCCCCATCAGCTGGTATCTCATCGCCTGTGTTAATGATGACAACGTCTCCCACAACCACTTCCTTACGGGGAATGTTTGTTGTGGTTCCATTACGCATCACCTCCACCAACTCATCATCATTCACCTGATTGAGTATCTTGAACGCCTTGTTGGCCTTTTGCTCAAAGATAAATGCCAGTCCGGTAGCAAGCAGAATGGCGACAAATATTCCTATCGGCTCAAAGAAAACCTTCCAGTCCTGCATCAACCAGAATTTCTCATAACAGGATATTAAAACGGAAATTACTCCTGCAATAAGCAAAATTCTGATTAACGGGTCTGGGTCATCCTCCTGACCCTTGAATTTATAGAATTTTCCCAAGAGCTCTTTCCACCATGGGTCTTGTTCTGGTGGCGTGAGGACATTAGCCCCATTCTTTCTGCGGCTTTCCGTTACTTCCGCATCGGTCAAGCCTTTGTAATGTTTGTTCTGTGTCATAATATATTGTATGTTTTTATTCCATAAACTCTTCCTCGCTGATACTCACTGTATTGAAATTGTTCTGCACCTCACTGTTCACGACATTTATTTGCAGTTTATAATCGACAAACTGTGATGTGTTCTTTTTCCCAAAGTCAAAAGCATCGACACTACGGCCGTATGCTACATTTCGTGTGAACTTGGCTTTCAATGTTCCATCACCATTGTTATATTCCATCCAGTCTTTTCCGTATGCGAGCTTCAGATAATACTTCCCCTGTAGTATCATCTGGGTGTTAATCACTGTTCCCTCTGGTACTATCACGTATCGTATGCACTTGTCTGTCGCAGCATCCATTATCTTAATCGCGACATCACATCCATTCCCCATTTCTATGTCGAAATACTTGTCCTGCTGACCGTAACGGTTTTCCACTCCGTATTCCTCTGGTAACTCCCCGCTTGGCATTGTAGATCGCACATACCAGCCGGCATCGATTAACGCATCCTGCTCCTCCGACAACGTGACCGTTTTTTCCTCCATGTTTTTTGACGTGGTCCTGCCGCACCCCAGCACTAATAATGAAATGCCCAACAGTAGTATTGCCTTGTGAATTATAGAAACTTTCATGATAATAAAGATGTTATATATTTGATTAAAGCCGCAACAATGATAACCATACCGATTATACGGCACAGCATGGCGGCGGCCTTCTTCTGTGATTTCTTCTTTAACGCATCATTGGTAAGTATCGGTACTACAAACCAAACAACCAAACCTATTATAACTGTAACTATCATAGTTAAACTATACATAGGTGAAGAAGTCCAGAATATTATTCCACTCCCTCACCTATCACATATTGTAACGCTTAGAATACTCCCGCGCGTTTAAGTTCATTCACCCTGTTTTGAATGGTCTGGTACTTTGAGCCAAGATTATCCTTTCTCACCTGACCATCTCCATAGTCGCCCCGAATCACTTTCATCGCCTCTGCCTCAACGTCATTTGAAACACTTTCTGATAATGTATTTCCAACTTGCTTTGAAGTATTGATAGTTGCTTGTGTCGGAACTACATTCTCATCGCTTCTAACTGGTTCTTCTCCATTATTAGACGATGTTTCTGGATACTCCTCATTGGCATTTTCTTCTCCATTCACAGGTGCACCTTCATCTTTATTAGTTGCTGCCGAATCATCGACTACTGAATTTTGTATCGTATCTGAGACAACAGCCTCATTAGAAGAATCCTTTGAATTAGTATTACATCCTTTGAATACACAAACTATTATGATGGCAACTAATATTAGAGCCAATATTACCCAAGGCCATGGCTTTTTATACCACGGTTTTCTTTTAGGCTCTTTGTCAAAATCTTCAGGTGAGAAAATCTTTTTACGTTCATTAGCCATATTAAATAAGTTTAATCGAAAACTTCCCTTGCCAAAAATTCCATACCCCCCTTATAGCTATCTGCCATAGGCTCAAAACTCCATAAATTAGATTCTTGATCAAATACTACTTTTCCAAAACATACTGCATCTTTACCAGGAAATTGTTGTGCAAGTTTATATTCAGCAATTAAATCGTCATCTTCTGCTTCTTCATCACAAATATTGACTACAGGATCATGTGCATTTTCAAATGTCTCACCAGCTTTAATTCTTTCTTTTGCTACTACTGCGGCAAAAACTATAGATTCATATTTTCTCGTATCAATCTCCTCAAGTAATACATACATAGTTTCTCCACAATCGCCATCTTCATCATCTGCCATATCATCCCATGAGCCAATGACAGATCCATCAGATGAAACAGGTAGCGTAGCAGCCATCCACTTACGTTGGTTTTTAAAATTATTACGCTCTTTATCCCAAGTACTCAATTCTCCTTCAAACTGATTGAAATGAGGATCACTAAAATCTTTCTTGGGTTTCCAACGAAGCTGTGAGTTAAAATAGACTAAATCTGACTTGTCGTGAATTAGTCCATCTCTTCCTAATAAAAAGGCACAAATATCAAGATCTGTTCCTTTCCACACTAAATCAATACGAACAATCTTTAAACTTTGTTTGTCAAAAACAAGTTGATCACCGATACTAATAGACTTATCAAAGTCTGAACTTGAAAAAATTTTGTGTAAGCATGCGGTGAAGTACGTTATGCGATAAAAGTCAAAAAGTCCCGAATTGG
>JAJPZD010000090.1 GCA_021204605.1 Prevotella sp. | reverse complement strand
CGAGCTTGGCTCTGTATTCGCTCAATCGGAACATTCTATCCCTACATTGGGTGCATGCGGGTATAATCGGCGGACACATCACATTTTCCGCAACTTAGGAGATCTTTGTGCCTTTTTCTTTCAAAATTTTTTAACTTGCGAAACTTGAGTTAGTGTTAGTTTATTCCGTTTTTCTTATTTTTTCCATTTCCGCGTCTTTCATTTTCTTGAGCAGGTCGCTGGCGAAGATGAAATCGGTGAGTTTGGTGTTGGTGGAGGTCATTATGTCGCCGCTTACGCCGACCCATTCCATGTTTCCCTCGTGGATGAAGAGGATGTTCTCACCGATGCCCATCACGGAGTTCATATCGTGAGTATTTATGATGGTAGTCATGTTGAATTCCTGCGTGATGCTGTGCAGCAGGTCGTCGATAACCAAAGAAGTCTTAGGGTCAAGGCCAGAGTTAGGTTCGTCGCAGAACAAGTATTTGGGGTTCAGGGCGATGGCACGTGCGATAGCCACACGTTTCTGCATACCGCCGGAGATTTCGCCGGGGAACATATTCTCGGCGTTTTTGATATTAACCCGGTCGAGGCAAGTTCTGGCCCGGTGGATACGTTCACGCAGGTTCATGTTAGAGAACATATCGAGTGGGAACATGACATTCTCCAATACCGTAAGCGAGTCGAAGAGCGCCGCACTTTGGAAAATCATACCCATTTCACGTCTCAGCATTATCTTCTCATTCTTGCTCATGGCAATGAAGTCGCGCCCGTCGTAAAACACTTCTCCGCTGGATGGTTCAAGAAGTCCTACGATGTTTTTCATCAATACGGTTTTCCCGGAGCCGCTCTGTCCGATGATAAGATTAGTCTTGCCATTGTAGAAGGAGATATTGATGTCTTTGAGCACCACCAAGTCATCAAACGACTTACACAGATTTCTTACTTCTATCATAGCTAAGAGAGGATTTGAGTGAGGAAAACATCAGAGAAAAGAATAAGCACGCTGCTTGTTACAACGGCATTGGTGCTTGCCTTGCCGACATTCACGGAGCCGCCCTCGACACTGTAACCGTAGTAAGAAGACACGCTCGAAATAATGAAAGCGAAGAACAGGCTTTTGATGATGCTCATATACACGAACCACGGGTTGAAGTCGTGCTGCAAGCCGATGGTGAGGTCGTCGGCACTTATCACATGCCCTATGAAGGAAGTTGCGTAAGCGCCCACAATGCCTGATGCGGTGCTGAAAATGACGAGGAAGGGCATTATGGTTATCATCCCCAATATTTTCGGTAGGATGAGGTAATTAGCCGAGTTGACACCCATGATATCGAGGGCATCGATTTGTTGTGTTACCCTCATTGTGCCAAGTTCAGAGGCGATGTTGGAGCCCACTTTACCAGAAAGGATAAGACACATTATAGAAGATGAGAACTCAAGGAGCATTATTTCACGAGTGGTGTATCCGGTAACGAACTGAGGCATCCAGGGGCTTTGTATGTTGAGTTTTATCTGGATACAGATCACCGCGCCTATGAAAAAGGAGATCAGCAGCACGATGCCGATGGAGTTGACGCCAAGAGCGGACATCTCCTTGACATACTGTTTGAGGAACATACGCATACGTTCAGGGCGTGAGAACGCCCTGCCCATCAGCATAAGGTACTTGCCGAAACTTATAAGGTATCTGCCTATCAGCATTATAAAGACATTATATAAATCCCTGTTACGGGAAGTCGCCACAAAAGTAACCAAAAATAAATAAAAAACTGCAACAATGCAACGAGTTTTTTATCTTCTTAGTTGTTATTAGATACAATTTTACTAATTTTGCGCATTGTTTAGAGTTTTATTATGGGTAATACTGACGATATAAAAGCTGTGGAGGTTCAGGAAGAAAAAGAGATACAGGAAGAAATAAAGCTGCCTGATGATGAAAGAGAGCCACATGTTGAAGATGAGGTATTATTGTCGAAAAATGATATGTCATTGTCGCAGGAAGGCATGGTGCTACGTACGGAGGGTCTTGTAAAGCGTTATGGCAAGCGTACAGTAGTGAACGAAGTATCTATAAATGTGAGGCAGGGAGAGATTGTTGGGTTGCTGGGTCCTAACGGAGCCGGTAAGACCACATCTTTTTATATGACGACAGGTCTTATCGTGCCGAATGCCGGTCATATTTACCTGAATGACCATGACATTACGAGTTATCCAGTTTACAAGCGTGCTCGTGCCGGTATCGGTTATCTTCCTCAGGAGGCGAGTGTGTTTCGCAAGTTGAGTGTTGAGGACAATCTTCTTGCAGTGCTTGAGATGACCGACTTGCCCCGCAGGGCACAGAAAGACAAGTTGGAGAGTCTTATCAAGGAGTTTCGTCTTGAGAAGGTGCGAAAGAATACTGGGGACAGGCTGTCGGGCGGTGAGCGGCGACGTACCGAGATAGCGCGTTGCCTTGCCATTGACCCCAAGTTCATCATGCTTGATGAGCCCTTTGCGGGAGTTGACCCGATAGCGGTGGAGGACATCCAGCACATAGTGTGGCAGCTTAAGGACCGCAACATTGGCATTCTCATCACCGACCACAACGTGCAGGAGACATTGAGCATCACCGACCGTGCGTACCTGCTATTCGAGGGAAAGATACTATTTCAAGGAACGCCGGAGGAGTTGGCAGAGAACAAGATTGTGCGTGAGAAGTATCTCAGCAACAGTTTCGTGCTGCGCAAGAAGGATTTCCAGTTGCTTGATGAGGCGAGGAAGCACAAGGAGCAGGAGGGAGCCGTAGAGGAGTTGTAATCAGGCGTAAGTTGGTGATTTATAGGATTTTTTAAATTGAAAAGCAATAAAAACATAAAATAAATTTCATATTAACGCCAAAAACTTGTATATTTGCAAGCCAAATTATAATTATAATCTAAAACAATAAAATCTAATTATTAACATGACAAAGGCGGACATAATTGACGAGATTGTCGCTTCCACGGGAGTTGGAAAGAAAGACGTCGCCTCGACTGTAGAGGCTTTCATGGCAGTTATACGTAATAGCTTGTTAGAAAAGAGGGAGAATGTGTACCTGCGTGGTTTTGGTAGTTTCATTGTAAAGCATCGGGCAGAGAAGACGGCACGAAACATCTCTCAGAACACTACTATCCTGATAGCAGAGCATGATTTTCCGAGTTTCAAGCCAGCTAAGAGTTTTGTAAGCAAGATGAAGGGCGAGTAAGTCCTCTCATTGTATTTTTATAATCAATAGAAACAAAATTAACGAATTATGCCAAACGGTAAGAAAAAGAAGGGCCACAAGATGGCAACGCACAAGCGTAAGAAGAGGCTGAGAAAGAACAGGCACAAGAGCAAGTAAACAATTTTGTTTTCAAAATTGTATGGATTATTGAGGTTTTCATCAGTTGTGTTCCTATTAAGGAAGATTGATAAAACCTTGACTTTGATGATAACTAAGTTTAGAATTAAGAAATGACCAGCGAAGTAGTAATTGATGTCCAACAGAAGGAGATATCGATTGCTCTGCTGGAGGACAAGAATCTAGTAGAGTATCAGACAGAGCAACGCTCAGCTTCTTTTAGTGTTGGAAACATCTACATGGCAAAGGTCAAGAAACTCATGCCGGGTCTCAATGCTTGCTTTGTGGATGTGGGTTATGAACGAGATGCCTTTCTTCATTATCTTGACTTAGGAAGTCAGTTTTCCTCTTATGAAAAATACCTGAAACAGGTACAAAGCGACAAAAAGAAACTTTATCCGATATCGAAGGCAACCCGCCAGCCAGATTTGAAGAAGGACGGGAGCATACAGAACACATTGAAAGTCGGTCAGGAGGTGATGGTTCAGATAGTGAAGGAGCCGATATCCACCAAGGGGCCGCGATTGACGGGAGAGCTTAGTTTCGCGGGGCGATACATAGTACTCATACCATTTGACGATAAAGTTTCAGTTTCCTCGAAAATCAAGAGCGGGGAGGAGCGTGCAAGGCTCAAACAGTTGATTAACAGCATCAAGCCGAAGAATTTCGGGATTATAGTACGTACAGTGGCGGAGGGCAAGCGTGTCGCCGAATTGGATATGGAGCTGAAGATTCTGTTAAAACGGTGGGAAGATGCTATTACGAAAGTACAGAAGACGGTGGAGCGTCCTCAGTTGGTATATGAGGAGACGAGCAGGGTAGTGGCTTTGCTTCGAGATCTTTTCAATCCGTCTTACGAGAACATCTATATCAATGATGATGGTGTGTACAACGAGGTGAAGCAGTATGTTTCACTGATAGCCCCAGAGAAGTCAAACATTGTGAAGATGTATTCAGGCAGTGTGCCGGTGTTCGACAATTTTAACATCACAAAGCAGATAAAGTCGAGTTTTGGCAAGATAGTCAATTACAAGCATGGAGCATATCTGATTATCGAGCACACGGAGGCCTTGCACGTAGTGGATGTAAACAGTGGCAACCGCACTCGTTCAGCGAATGGGCAGGAGGCCAATGCTCTTGATGTAAATCTTGGTGCCGCTGATGAGTTGGCGAGGCAGCTTCGATTGCGCGACATGGGCGGTATCATAGTGGTTGATTTCATAGACATGAGTCTTGCGGAGGACAGGCAGATGCTCTATGAGAGGATGTGCAAGAACATGCAGAAAGACCGTGCGCGTCACAACATCCTGCCTTTGAGTAAGTTTGGGCTTATGCAGATCACCCGTCAGAGGGTGCGTCCGGCGATGGATGTAAATGTAGAGGAGACGTGTCCCACCTGTTTTGGTAAGGGAACGATAAAGTCGAGTATTCTTTTCGTGGACCAGTTGGAGAGAAAGATTGACAGATTGGTCAACAAGATTGGTGTCAAGAAATTCTATCTTCATGTACACCCGTATGTTGCCGCCTATATAAATCAGGGTATTATAAGCCTCAAAAGGCGGTGGCAGATGAAATATGGAATTGGAGTACATGTGATTTCTTCCCAGAAGATGGCTTTCCTGCAATATGAGTTTTATGACAGTGAAAAGCAGTTTATTGATATGAAGGAAGAAATAGAGACTAAATAACAAGAGAGGGGATGAGCAATCTCCTCTCTTGTTTCTTGAGTTAGAAGTTAGTTATAGATAATTCACATTATCTGTGGTAGCTTTTCTTGTGGCCACAGTGCCTGCAATAGGATTGCTGCCATACATCACCGTTGGTGATTGGGGAGAATCCTGGGCAATTGCAACCCACTGTACCGCTGCAGTGCTGTCCTTGCATGCATACATGCGTAGTGATGTTGTGTTGGTTGAGGGTGTTGTAATCATTGTTGAATGATTTAGCGAATGTTGTGTAGGCAATCAATGCAATCATGGCAACTGAGCAGAGAATAGTTTTTTTCATATTTATATACCCTAAGTCTGTGTCGGGCGCAACTTTTAATTAGTTAATTTTTTATTGTTTTTGTGTGTTTATGTCTCAATGGTGCGATATGTAACCTGCTGGATTGGATTTTTTTGCCAGTTCGATCATTTTTTCGTAATTTTGCAGTGTTAAAGACCTCGTGTCATGCCATAGAATTACCCACAAGCAATTGACAAGAGAAATTGAAAGCTTTAAAGAGAATTTTGATTTACCTCATCTGGAGTATTATAATTGTCTATTTGGCGATAATTATAATGGTCCGTCTGCCTTTTGTCCAGACATGGTTTGGAAAAGAGACGTCAGGCGCATTGCAGAAAAAGCTTGGTACGGAGGTATGTGTGGGCAACATCGACGTTGGTTTCCTCAACAGGATTATCATCGACAATGTATTGGTTTATGACCAACAGTCGAAAGAGATGATACGAGTATCGCGTGTGGCTGCGAGGATTGATTATATGCAACTGCTGAGAAAAGGCCAGTTGTGTATATCTTCGGCCCAACTGTTTGGCTTCAACGGAAATTTCTACAAGCAGGATTCGCTCACAGCCGCCAACTACCAGTTTCTTTTGGATTCCCTCGCATCAAAGGACAATTCACAAAAGTCAAGCCTGCGCTTGAATATCAACTCGCTGATAATACGTCATGGTTCTCTGAAATACGACCGTTGGGATATTCCATACAGCGCGTCGCAATTCACTATGAATCATCTTGACGTTAAGGACATCAGTGTACATATAGCCGTTCCATATTATACGCCCGACAGCGTGTCTATCGCACTCAGGAGGCTTTCTCTTAGGGAGGGATCAGGGCTGAAACTGAATGATATAGCGTTCAATCTGGCTATCAACAGAGAATATGCCAGTATTACCGATTTCAAGTTGCAGTTGCCAGGTACTGAGATTGCCATTCCAACAGCACATGCATATTATAGGTTGCAGGATGACAAATTGGATAAGACATCGCTGACGTACGACTGTACTCTGTCGGATACAAAGGTTACGTTGTCGGATGTGGCATGCTTTCTGCCCTCATTGAGGTCATTCACCGTTCCTTTGTATGTGCATGCAGTGGTCAGCGGCAACAGCAAGACAGTGAGTATAGAAGATTTTGGCGTTTATGATTCAGATAAGGGCATTCAACTGGCAGGCAATGCCGATATATACGACCTTGATAGCGAAATAAAGTGGGATGCCAAAATCAATCTACTTTCATGCAATATGCTGAAAGTAAGTGATATGGCAAAAAATATTAAAGGAATAGATTATACTATGCCGGCAGCTCTTGTCAATTTGGGAAATGTGGATTACAAAGGAAGGGTGTCAGGTCAAGGAATACCTACTATCGTTGATGGCCGGCTTCTCACAGATGTTGGGGAGGCTACTATAAGATACGAGAGGCAGGACAATGGGGCAGTAGCGGCGAGTGTTGTTACAGATGGGATAAATCTTGGAAAGCTGCTTGACAACAGTCATTTCGGTGAGTTGACTGCTGCCGTGAAGGTAAATTGTGTCAACAGAAGTGATAAATTCAGCAATATCAACATCGATGGACTTTTGTCACGGTTTGACTATAATGATTATTCCTATCAGAACATCGTGGTGAAGGGTTTGTATGATGATAATATGTTTGATGGAATGCTTAGTATTGATGACCCGAATGGGCATGTCAGTATCAACGGCAAAATGGACATCGAGAAGTCGGGCAAGACGTCAAATGTAATGGTGTCGGTGAGGGATTTAAATCCATCAGCCCTTCATCTCACAGACAAGTGGAAAGGTGCGGTGTTTGATTTCGACGTAACAGCAGAAGCGCGGATTAACGGAGAAAAGCTCTCAGATATAACAGGAAATGTTATACTGAATGATTTTCTCATGGTGTCGGGAGACAGTTTGTATCACCTTGACAGACTTAATGTTGAGGCAGGGCAGGAGTTCATTTCCATGCAGAGTGATTTCGGACATGCAGAGATAAGCGGACGTTATGATCTCAAGACCATTGCGGAGAGTTTCAAGAGTCTGGCCCATGCGAAACTGCCATCTATCTGTCCTGCGTCGGGGAAGGCGGATAATGATTTCATTATCAATGCAGAGTTGACAAATTCCGACTGGTTAGCCATGCTATTTGCCGTTCCCCTTGAGATAAATTCACCTTTTAGGATCAGAGGGGAGGTGATCGACAGCACACATTATGTTGACCTGCGTTGTGAGGCAAAAGATTTCATATACGATGGAGGCGAATACCGCAACATGCTGATTACAGTAGGCACCCCCAGTGACACATTGTCGGTGGATGGACGTGTTAGGAAGATAATGAGCAACGGTCAGAAACTTGACCTCGGTGTGAGGCTCGATGCAGCAGGAGACCGACTGTATAGTACAATCTATTGGAACAACAACCGTAAGAAGGCGATAAACGGCTATCTCAATACGGAGACATCATTCATAATAAATGATGCTGGGGAGCATGATATACATATCAGTGTAAATCCTTCGGAACTGATGGTCAATGATACACTGTGGAAGGTCAAACCGGCGAGCATAGATTATAATGCAGGCGACCTGACCGTAAATCATTTTGCCATTGAGCACAACAACCAGCACGTAAGGATATCGGGCAAGGCGACAAGAAATGAATCAGATTCCATTGAGGTTGACCTTCGGGACGTGGATGTCAACTATATCCTAAGTCTTGTAAACTTTCATGCCGTGGTGTTCGACGGCTATGCCTCCGGCAAGGCGTTCATCAAGTCGGTGTTTTATGAGCCAGAGATGTATGCGGACCTGCATATCCGCCAATTCATGTTCCAGCACGGTCGCATGGGAGAGCTGTTTGCCTCTGTGAAGTGGGACAAGGAAGATAAGCAGATTGATATAGATGCACATGCTGATGATGCAGGAAGGCAGACACTAATCAATGGCTATGTGTCGTTGAAGAACAGGTTTATTGATCTTGGTATTGAGGCGAAAAACACCAATATTGAGTTTCTTGGCAGTTTCTGCAGCAGTTTCATGGACAATATCGATGCGCATGCCAATGGCAGAATCCGTATCTCCGGACCTCTCGGCAACATTAACCTGACGGGGCAGGTGGTGGCTGATGGGAAAGTCAACATCACACCCCTTAACACAGTCTTCACGCTTAGTAACGACACTATTCGCTTTGTTCCAGACAACATAACGTTTGTCAGCGACACTATAAGGGACAGGAATGGAAATATCGGCATATTAACCGGTAGCCTTTACCACCAGCATCTCACCAATTTATCCTACGACATCAATGTGAGTTGTGAGGATATGCTCTGCTACGACACGCATGGCTTTAATGGCGATACGTTTTATGGTACAGTCTATGGTACGGGCAACTGCAACATACGAGGCGGTAGCGGAAGAATTGACATCGACGTTGATATAACACCAGGGAAGAACTCGTTCATAGAGTACAATGCCGCAAGTCCTGATGCGATTGCCGACCAGCAGTTCATCACATGGAACGACAAGGCCACTAAGTTGGTGGCGGATTCCATAAGTGTTGAAGGGGAGGGTGTAGCTGACATTGCGGTTGATAATACAGGTCAAAAGGACGACTACTGGGGCAATATCCATTCGGATATGCGTATCAATTTCATCATCAACATAAATCCAGAAGCCACTTTAAGGGTGCTGATGGACCAGACGACCAACGATTATATCGCACTGAACGGCACAGGCAGTCTCAAAGCGACATATTTCAACAAGGGCACGTTTGATATGTTCGGTACGTTTCTGATAGACCATGGCACATACAAACTGACTATCCAGAACATTATCAAGAAGGTGTTCAATTTCCAGTCGGGAGGTACTATAGTGTTCACAGGGAGTCCGTATAACGCGGCTCTCAACCTGCAGGCAATCTATACAGTCAACAGCGTACCCCTGTCTGACCTTCAGATTGGCAACAGTTTTTCGAGCAACAATGTGAGAGTTGACTGTATCATGAACATCAGTGGCACTCCATTGTCTCCGCACGTGGACTTTGACTTAGACATGCCCACTGTGAGCAGTGATGCGGAGCAGATGGTTAGAACGGTGATCAACGGTGAGGAGGAGATGAACCAGCAGGTGGTGTATCTTCTCAGCATCGGCCGTTTCTACATACAGGGTGGCAATAATTCGGAGACCCAGCAGAATCAGACGAGTCTTGCCATGCAGAGTTTGCTGAGCGGCACTATCAGTCAGCAGATCAACTCACTGCTCGGCAGTCTTGTGAAAAACAACAACTGGTCTTTTGGGGCGAACATCAGTGCAGGTACAGAGGGTTTCTATAATGCAGAGTACGAGGGTCTTCTGTCGGGTCATTTGCTCAACAACCGTCTTACAATCAATGGTCAGTTTGGTTATCGGGACAATGCCAACGCGACCACATCTTTTATCGGCGACTTTGATATTAACTATTCGTTATTGCCAAATGGAAGTATTGCTCTCAAGGTGTATAACCAATCAAATGACCGCTATTTCACCAAGTCATCCCTCAATACTCAGGGCATAGGTATAATAATGAAAAAGGACTTCAACCAGTTTAAGGACTTGTTTGTATTGTCAAGGAAGAAAAGGGCAAGTGAGAAATAGCGGATAGATAAGAAATTCTTGACGAAGGTCAAAAATATTGGTTGTTAACGCAAACAATAAGGATATTATGAGTTGGTTCTGTAAAAAGGCTGTAAATTTGCATGTGAAAAAGAAAGAGGTCTGCGGACACTTTTGAGTTAAGAGTTAAGAATTAAGAGTTAAGAATTAGGAGTTTGCTCTTGCTTGAGAGTTTGACAAAATTAGGGTGGAGGATTTCCAAAGTCCAAAGGTAAAAAGTAAATTAGGATAACGTATGGAGGTGATTCGTGAGAAAAGAGCCAAAGTTCAAGAACAAAGTAAAAAATTGTCTGGTGAGGTACAAAACGCAAGCAATTAACCTCCAAAGTCAATTAGAAAGGAGAAAAGAAGATGAAAAGATTGTTATTAGTGGTTGTGGCAGTGCTTAGCATGGCAATGTCATTTGCAGGAAACGAGGAGATGAGCAGCGTGGACAGCGCAAACGCATACAACATGGCGGTAAATCCCGTGAAATTAGCTGAATATCTGGAACTTTCGTCAGACCAGATAGAGGCGGTGAAAGACATCCACAGTTATTTCTGTGCAGATATGCTCAACGCTTCCTGTTCGAATGGAGAAGAGCGTAACTATATGATCAAGGATGCTTTAGACAGGGATTTGACATACATGAGCTTCATACTTACGAAAGACCAGTATGACAAGTATCTTAGAGTATTGAATGCAACGTTCACCAACCGTGGATTGAGAAGATAATAAATGAAAGAATATTGTGAAGGCGGTCCGCACGCAACGTGCAGACCGCTTTTTTTGTATGATTAGGGGATGTCAACCAGTATTTCAGTTTATATAAACCACCATTTTTAGGTATTGCGGATTATTCCAGGAAGTCTTAATTTTGCACTCGTCAAGAAGTAATAACATCAAAGTCAACTTAAAATGTTGGTTAACGTCAATGGAGATTGTCTTTGAGATATGAAATTGTTCGATTTATAAAATTCATAATGTTTTTGTATTGCAAAAGGGCTGGCTGGGAAGTCAGCCTTTATTGTTTGGGCTATTTTTTCTTATCTTTTCTTATAATTTTTTGTTTGTGTATAATTTTTTGTTATCTTCGCAGAAATAAAAGCTGACTGTAATGATAGAATACTTTGCTGCAAATTTATGGCAGATGTGGGTGCTGATTGCCGTGCTATGCCTGATTCTTGAACTCACCAACGGTGATTTCTATGTGATGTGCTTCGCAATAGGAGCGGCGTTCACCACTATTGTATCTGCGATTGGAATAATGGGTTTTTACGCCCAGTTAGTGGTTTTTGTGATATGTTCTGTGCTCTGTATATTCTTCGTCCGTCCTTTTGCCCTGAAATATCTACATGGCAAGCACAAGGAGCGGTTGAGCAATGCCGATGCGCTAATAGGACAGATTGGCCGTGTGAGTGAGACTATCGTGGATGGAGGATTCGGTCGCGTGGCGATAGATGGAGACGATTGGAAAGCTGTCTCTTCCGACGGCTCTTGCATAGATAAAGATGTCAAGGTGCGAGTCGTGGGGCGAGAGAGTATCATAATAACCGTCGAGAAGGTGTAGATTTTTAACCAAAACAAAATTAATATGAGTATTATTTTTTATGTTATTATCGCGCTGGTCATCTGTGCGCTTGTGTTGGTAAAGAAAAGTCTTGTGATCATTCCACAGTCGGAGACCAAGATTATAGAACGTCTCGGTAAATACTATGCTACCTTGAAACCCGGAATCAATGTCATAATTCCTTTCATAGACCGTGCTAAGGTGATTGTTTCCTTGAGGCGTGGACGGTATGTATATACAGATTCCATCGACTTGCGTGAGCAGGTTTACGATTTTGACAAGCAGAATGTCATTACGAAAGATAACGTGCAGACGCAAATCAACGCATTGCTGTATTTCCAGATTGTTGACCCATTCAAGGCCGTGTATGAGATCAACAACCTGCCGAATGCCATTGAGAAGCTGACACAGACAACATTGCGTAACATTATCGGAGAGTTGGAACTTGACCAGACGCTTACCTCCCGTGATACGATCAACACGAAGCTGCGTGCCGTGCTTGACGATGCCACCAACAAGTGGGGCATAAAGGTCAACCGTGTAGAGCTTCAGGACATCACGCCACCAGAAAGCGTTTTGCAGGCTATGGAGAAGCAGATGCAGGCAGAGCGTAACAAACGTGCCACAATCCTCACCAGTGAGGGTCAGAAAGCAGCCGTAATCCTTAAGTCAGAAGGAGAGAAGACCGCAATCATCAACAAGGCTGAGGCCGACAAGCAGATGGCTATTCTCAACGCAGAGGGAGAGGCTCAGGCGAGGATACGCAAGGCAGAGGCAGAGGCGATAGCCATACAGAAGATCACGGAGGCAGTTGGCAAGACCACCAATCCAGCCAACTATTTGCTGGCACAGAAATACATTCAGATGCTTGAGGAGCTTGCCCAAGGAGACAAGTCGAAGACAATATATCTGCCGTATGAGGCTACTAATCTGATGGGTAGCATAGGAGGCATAAAGGAATTGTTCAAGTCGGAATAATCGTGTGGAATGAACATCTTGAATATCTGTATAGTTACAGGTGCGCGGCCTAATTTCATGAAGGTTGCGCCTTTGGTGCGAGCCATAACAAAAGCAAGGAGCGATGGTGGCGCAGTTGATTACAGTTTGGTATATACAGGTAGTGAGGAAGACCCGACCTTAGAGGCTTCACTTTTTGAGGACTTGCAGATAGGCAGGCCGGACGTGTTTTTAGGTGTTGACTGCGAGAATCTCAATGAGCTGACAGGCAGGGTGATGTCAGAGTTTGACAGGTATCTTGATAATAAATCTACCGATGTGGTTATTGTTGTTGATGACCTTGCCTCAACAATGGCTGTTGCTATTGTTACTAAGAAACGAGGTTTGACTTTGGCCCATCTTGTTGCGGGTACCCGTTCTTTTGACATTACAATGCCGAAGGAGATAAACCGCTTGGTGATAGATGGGTTATCCGACCTGCTTTTCACTGCCGGCATGGGGGAAAACAGCAATGTGAGTCGTGAGAAAACGGAGTTGTCGCAGGTCTATATGGTGGGGAATATACTTATGGACACCCTCCGTTTCAATCGTTCACGGCTTGTAAGTCCGGAGATATGTGATAGGCTCGGATTGCGGGAAAAAAGTTATCTTGTGTTCACGCTCAACCGCAAGGTGTTGCTTACGGACACGGATAATCTTCGGAGCATGCTTTCCGCCTTGTGTCTTTCAGCAGGAGAAGTGAAAGTGATTGCCCCATTGCGCGGTAATGTCCGTGAGGTGGTGGCACCGTTGGTTAGCGGTTATGACAATTTCTATATCATTGACCCTCTCTCTATTCTTGAATTTGGTTATCTCACGGCGAACTGCAAGGGTATAATCACCGATTCGGGTAATGTCGCAGAGGAGGCCACCTTCAACGGAGTGCCATGTGTAACGCTCAACAGTTACACGGAGCATATTGAGACAGTAAGCTGTGGTTCCAATGTCTTGGTGGGTGAGGATGCAGGTAAACTTGCTGTTGCCGTGAGAAGTATCATCGCAGGGCAATGGAAACCGTCGTCATTGCCTGACAGGTGGGATGGGAGGACGGCGGAGCGTATTATCCAGATTATCATGGCCACTGCCGTTTGAGAGTAAATTTGTGAAAACGGCTTTGCGTAGGTGTTTTTATGATTCACATATCATATTACTGGAGAAATGCCTATATTCTTATCCAAAATACCGTCTTTAATACCCTTTTTGATAATATTTTGTACAAATTCTTCTTCTGTTAGATAATCTTCGGGTTTGGCACCACCAAGTATAGTATTAATTCCTGCTATTGTAGTACTTCTGATTTTATCAAATTCCAATTTCCATTCTGTTTCGTGCCATACCATCTTAAAAGTACAAAAGTCAACAGGATATTTAGGGTTTCTTCTTGTTACTTTAGAACAATCAGATGAGGCAAAAATATATTCCATTGCCAAGTCTTGAACAACGAATACAATTTTCCTGTTCCAGTGTTCAACAATTTTTCCTTTTTTATAAGCTTGTTGCATCATGGTTTTAGAAAATTCATTAGCCCAGTTAATACCATAATTATAACTGTTCCTTTTATATTTTCCAAATTCCATAAGATCTTTAACGGCAGGATATGGAGTGCCAGTAGTGCCTCCAGCTTGCAATTCAACACATAAGAAATTTGAGATGTTATTATGAGAATCTATTTCTACGGCAACATAATCAACACTTCCACCAACACCTATATAAACTTCAGGTATCCATTTAACATTATTCCAGTTGTTTAGATATTTCTGCCTTATCGTTTCAAACATATAATCTTCTTTGAATCTTTGAGGGCATATAATAACAGGCTTGTAAACTTTGCCATTGTTAACAGTGGCACCTAAAGAACATATTCCGACCTTAATATCAGGTTGGCTTTTTCTCGGCTTAACGCATGTACTTTTGATATATTTACAATATTGCTGTTTAAAAGGCGATTTTACGCCTTCAGATTTATCCTCATAGTCATGGCAAAAACTTCGATTGGGAATTTTCCTACATTTTTCATAGGCATAACTCAATACTATTAATACGTTTTTTTGATACATTTATATATTCTTCACTTAGTTCAATACCAACACCCCTTCTTCCTAAATTCAGAGCGGCAACAACAGTGGTACCTGTTCCGGAAAAAGGATCTAAAACTATACCGTTTTTAGGGCAGGTTGCAATAATTGGGATAGTTAATAATTCTATGGGGAAAACGGCACAATGATTATCTTTTCGCCAAGTATCTTCTGTAACAATTCTCCAAATATCAGAAGGCAGATTTCCTTTGCATTGCATTTTCATAATGTAGTAGCCACGCTTTTCCAATTCTTTTGCTCTTCCACTGATGTCAGTGTTGTCGCTATGCCAAGCCCTCTGAGCCCCTCTGATAGTCATTCTAAAGTCATGTATGATACCGGTTTTAATTTCATCAAGAGTTTTGTTTAATGCATTTAAAGCATTTTCTTTTTCCTCATCACTAAGTACAGTGCTGTTTTCGATTATTTTTCTATATTTTACACCACTCACACCAGTTGAGGAGGTAATTTTACCGTTTGAAATGTATGCTTCTTTCTTAGGTTTTATCCTAATAGAATCACCATCATAATAATATGTCTTATTTTTTACAAAGTGGAAGAAATGTTCGTAAGAATCCCTTAAACGGTCTTTGCAGCTTTGTGTTCCTTTTAACTGATCCCAAATCACGTCATTCCGCAAAATCCAACCCGCATTGTCTATAAGAGATAAAGCGACTCTCCACGGCATTCCCAAAAGATGTTTGTTTTCATATTTATCACCTAAATTCAGCCAAAATGAGCCATCGGGGGTTAACACCCTTTTTGCTTCTGTAAATATATTGGTAAGTATGTTTACATAATCTTTAAAATAATCCTCATTACCGATTTCTCTTTCATCTTCATTGTTGTCATATTTTCTCATACCCCAATAAGGAGGAGATGTAATGATACAACTAATAGAATTGCTATCCATTTTTTTAAGAATGGACAAACAATCACCTAAGATAAATTTATAGAGAGAATTATCTTCTATGGGTTTCATGCCAACTAAAAATTAGTTTTGCAAATTTACTTCAAAAATATCACAATAGCAAGATTTCAAGCAAGCATTTTTGAATATGCCTTATAGGATGTTGACGTTATATGAAATAAAAAAAACAAGAGCTTTTCTGGCGGGCAGAAAAACTCTTGTTGGTTATAGATTAGTTTTTTGGATTTGTATAATCTTTTGGATTAAACGATGCCTTGTGCCATCATACCCATAGCAACTTTGAGGAAGCCGGCAACGTTAGCACCCTTGACATAGTTTACATAACCGTCAGGCTCTGTACCATACTTAATACAGTTAGCGTGGATGTCGTCCATGATGTTGTGCAATTTAGCATCAACCTCCTCACGAGTCCAGCTAAGACGCTCTGAGTTCTGGCTCATTTCAAGACCAGAAACAGCGACACCACCGGCGTTGGAAGCCTTACCAGGAGCGTAGAGAATCTTGGCATCCTGGAATACCTTGATAGCTTCAGGAGTAGAAGGCATGTTAGCACCCTCACTGACAGCGATAACACCGTTGGCGATAAGAGTCTTAGCAGCCTCCTCGTTGATTTCATTTTGAGTAGCAGATGGGAGAGCGATGTCAGCCTTTTCACCCCAAGGTTTAGCATCAGGAACATATTTAACACCATATTCCTCAGCATACTCACGGATACGGCCACGCTCAACGTTCTTCAGTTCCATGATATAGTCGAGTTTTTCGCGTGTGATACCGTCTGGGTCATAGATATAACCGTCGGAATCAGAGCAGGTAACAACCTTAGCACCGAGTTGGATACATTTCTCGATAGTATATTGAGCAACATTACCAGAGCCACTAACCAAAACAGTCTTGCCCTTAATGTCGATGTTGCGAGTCTTAAGCATGTTAACGAGGAAGTAAACGTTACCATAACCAGTAGCCTCAGAACGGATGAGAGAACCACCGAACTGCAAGCCCTTACCGGTAAGGATACCGCTCCACTCGTGAGTAAGTTTCTTGTACATACCAAAGAGATAAGCAACCTCACGACCGCCAACGCCGATGTCACCAGCAGGAACGTCAACGTCAGGACCAATGTGACGATAAAGCTCAGTCATGAAAGCCTGGCAGAAACGCATAACCTCAGCGTCGCTCTTTCCGCGCGGTGAGAAGTCAGAACCACCCTTAGAGCCGCCCATAGGCAATGTGGTGAGAGAGTTCTTGAATACCTGCTCGAAAGCGAGGAATTTCAGGATACTTAAGTTAACAGACTTGTGGAAACGGAGACCGCCTTTGTACGGGCCAATCACGTTGTTCTGCTGGATACGGTAACCCATGTTAGTCTGAACATTACCCATATCGTCAACCCATGTTACACGGAACTCGATTACGCGGTCAGGGATGCAGAGACGCTCGATAAGGTTAGCCTTATCAAACTCAGGATGTTTGTTGTATTCCTCTTCAATGGTTCCTAACACTTGGCTCACTGCCTGGATGTACTCAGGCTCGTTTGGAAATCTCTGTTTCAGATTTTCCACAACTTGATTTGCATTCATAGTTTTCTATTTCTTAAAGTTTATTTGTTAATAAAATTGATTTTCCCTTTTATTGGTATGAAACAATGCTTTTGCAAAGGTAAACATTTTTTGGCAAAAAACAAATAAATTGATAGAAAAGAATAGTTTTTAATGACTAAATACTATGTTTTCACCATTTTTAAAAACAGGTTATTAATTAGAACTGTATGAAATTTGCATAAATATAAATATTGCATACATAATTATATGTGTAGATTATTTATCAGGAAAATATTTCATATATCCATGAATATTCCGAACTTTGCATAGATATCCGAAGATATGGCAGACTATTTTCAGTATGGAGAGGAAGAAATCGCCTATTTGAGACACGCTGACCAACAATTGGCAGAGGTGATAGACAAAATAGGCATGGTGAGGAGGCAGGTTGTACCCGACCTTTTTGCCGCACTTGTATTTTCCATTGTCGGACAGCAAATTTCCATGAAGGCGCAGGAAACCATTTGGCAGAGAATGTCAGCAGGACTTGGAAAGGTAACGCCAGAGACGATAATGCGACTTACGCCAGAAGAACTACAGAGTTTTGGTATTAGTTTCAGAAAAGCAACGTATATACAAAACGCAGCACGAAAAATAGTCAGTGGAGAGTTTGGTATCAGCGCACTTAACAGCATGAATGACGATGAAGTGTGCGCAGAACTGACAAAACTCGATGGAATAGGCGTGTGGAGTGCGGAGATGCTGATGCTCTTTTCGATGCAACGCCCCAATATCTTGAGTTATGGAGACCTTGCCATACAGCGAGGGTTACGGATGGTGTATCATCATAGGGAAATTAGCAGAAAGTTGTTTGAGAGATACCGCAAACGGTTTTCACCCTATTGCAGTGTAGCCAGTATTTATCTATGGGCGGTGGCAGGAGGGGCGATACCTGAAATGAAAGACGATGCCATTAAAAACAAAACAAATGGAACAAAAAGATAGGGTAATCTACATACAAAAATACCATTCGCCATGCGGTGATATGTTGCTTGGTTCTTTCAATGAAAGACTATGCCTTTGCGACTGGGTGAATGGTAGACACAGGGATGCGACAGTGAAGCGCTTGAGAAGGATATTGCAGGCGAGATTTGAGGAAACGAGTTCTAATGTGATTAAAGAGACGGAAAAGCAGTTGGATGAGTATTTTGCGGAAAAGCGGACAACATTTGAAATTCCGTTGCTTTTTGTAGGAACGGATTTTCAGAAAGCAGTATGGCAGAAATTGTTGGAGATACCCTACGGCAAGACAATATCATACGGAGAACTTGCAAAGATGCTGGGGCAGCCAAAGGCGGTGCGTGCGGTGGCGAATGTCAACGGAGCAAATGCAATGTCCATTATAGCCCCTTGTCATCGTGTTATTGGCAGCGACCATTCACTTATAGGTTATGGCGGCGGATTGGATGTCAAAAAGTTTTTGTTGGAATTGGAAAAGGCTTTGCCAAAGGCGATTGAATTTTAGAATTGCCCCGAAATGATGTATAATGTATGGGCATAAAAAAGCCCCTACGTTAAAAAATCGGGGCTTAGTGATGTTTGTTATGTGAGGTACCTAGCAGAGTCGAACTGCTCTACACGGTTTTGCAGACCGTTACCTAACCGATCGGCCAAGGTACCAATGGCGTTTTGCGGTGCAAAGGTAACATAATTATTTTATTCTCCAAAATATTTTGGGGAATTTGCTTAAATTACAACTCAACTTGTATATTTAGTTTACCACCGAGACCACGTTCTACGATATCAAATAAGGTTTTTATGGTTAGGTTCTCACCGTCATTCTCAACCTTAGAGATAAAAGAACGTTTCTTGTTGATACGGTTTGCCAATTCTTCTTGTGTCATATCCTTTTTCTCTCTCGCACTACGGATTTTCAGACCGATACGTAATGTTTCCAAATCACGCTCAAGTCTGTCACGCTCTGGCGTGCCAATTACACCATAGTATTTATCTTTTATTTGATCTAATGTTGTTGTTTCCATATTATAAACCCTCATTCTTTTTTTCTTCGTAATATTCTTTCATAAGCCTTTCAGCCCGTCTTATTTCTCCTGCTGGAGTCTTTTGAGTCTTCTTTTGAAAGCCAGTTAAAAGGACTACTAACTTATTCCCGTCAAAGAAACAGAAAATTCTGAAAATGTTATTGCCTAATTGTACACGAATTTCAAACAGTCCTTCTGTTCCTTCAATACTTTTAATATATGTCGAAGGAATGCGTTCAATCTGTTCAATGATATCTAAAATCTTGATGATTTTATCTCTTACTTTTGGTGATTGTTTACTAAAAAAATCATCAAAATAATTTTTGTACGTTATAACATCCCTTACTTTCATTGTGCAAATGTAATTTATAAATTACATATATACAAATTTCAAACAAGTTTTTATGTATATTCTTCATGTGATACACTTCAACATGTATAATATCCAGAAATCTTGGTGATATTATATCATGGCATACAGAGGGATGTTGGTCATCCACTCCTGTTCGCGGTAATCGGACATGGAGAAACGCAGACCGTGAAGTCTGGGATATTTTGCCACAAAAGCAGCAAGACTTTTGGAGCGCAGGTTTTCCTCTGCTTTCACCTCTATGGGAATAACTTTCCCCTCTTTCTGTACAAGAAAGTCGAGCTCTCCACGAGAGTTCTCCGCTGACCAATAATACACGAAATCCACTTTGTCACGGATTTGTTGGAATACATACTGTTCGGTAAGAGCACCCTTGTACGTGCTGAATATCGCATTGCCCATAATCAAAGTCTCTGCCGTGAGCTTATTGATAGCAGACAGTAATCCTACATCGAGCAGGAATATTTTGAAGGCATTGAAATCCTCGAAAGCATTCAGGGGCAGTTCACCTCTCTTTGTCCTGTTCACCTTGTAAATCAGTCCTGCATCTTTCAGCCATTCTATTGCCACCTCGAAATCCTTTGCCCTCGCCCCCTCACGCAGCATCCCATAGATGAATTTCTTGTTTTCTTTGGCGAGTTGGCCGGCGATGGAGTTCCACACCATTCTTATTCGTGGCACCTCGTTTAAGGGAGCATGTTTCGAGAAATCATTGTTGTAGGTATCGAGGATATTGTTTTGGATTCTGCGCACTTCTGCAAAGTCCTTACGTTGCTGGTAACTGTCCACAACTTCAGGCATTCCGCCAACATAGTAATAAGTCTTGAGAAGATTTGTGAGTTTGTCTTTCACCATTTCCACCATTTTCCAGTCGTGCTGCGCTAATAACTCTGCGATGCGCTTTTCCCCCATTGCGAGCAGGAACTCATGAAAGCTCAATGGCGACATGTCAACAAAATCAACTTTCCCAACAGGGAACGAGTCTTTCTGGTGCATCGCCATTCCCAACAGCGACCCAGCGGCAATGACATGATAGTCGTGGGCTTTCTCGCAAAAATATTTCAGTGAGGTTACGCCTCTTGGTGCAGACTGTATCTCATCGAGAATCAGTAGTGTGTTGTTGTCGATGTCTTTGTTTGTTCTTAGGCTTATTGCCGTGATGATACGCCCGATGTCGAAGTCATTCTCAAATACGTGGTTCAGAAAGTCGTCTTCCTCAAAGTTTACATACACATATTGTTTGTAAGCCTTCTTAGCAAAGTCGAGTATGAGCCATGTCTTGCCCACCTGACGTGCCCCACGGACAATCAGTGGTTTGCGGTCTTGCCGTGATTTCCATTCATACAGTTCTGATATTGCAGTCCTTTCCATACGTGTCTTTCTTTGTTCTCTTGACTGCAAAGGTAAAATATTTTATGTAAAAACAAAAATGATCGTCCATAAAAATGTGGAATTGTGCATTTTTACGTCCTTAAAAGTGTTGGTATTATACATTTTTACGTCCTTAAAAAATGTATAAATGAACATAGGGCAAAATGAAAAGAGACGTAAATAGAAAAGCTAAACAACCTGTGCAATTTTTGCATAGGCTGTTAAGTAGGTTCTGGAAAGTTTTTCTTACATTTCTAAGTTGAATGTACAATGTACAATGTACAATGTACACTTTCGGCATAACTCGTGGCTGGAAAAAAAGTAAGCATGCGGTGAAATGCGTATTTTTAGGAAGTTAATAATGAAGTAACTTTG